>JBDROD010000160.1:0-6682 GCA_043810415.1 Candidatus Zixiibacteriota bacterium
CGTCCAGACTGACGACCCCAGACGGGGGCTCGTCTGAGCCCGTCCGGGCGTTCGATCCGCTGACCCCATCAGATTATCTCCACCGCCTCTTTGGGAATCCACCCCTTTATTCCGTTGGGAAGCGAGATACGGTACCATCCCTCCGCCTGTTCATCCACCCGGAATTCCAGACCCTCGTGTCCGGTGAATTGAAGAACGTAGTCTGATCCCGGCCCGCTTCTCACCTCCGCCTGGGGAGCTACCACCACCCCGTATTCGATGGAATCGGACTTCAATTTCGCCCAGAGTGACGTTCCGGAAATCGCAAATAAAATCAAAAAACAAATCAGCCCGAATAGCAGATATCTTTTCGCACCCCGGAAGAGGATGAAGATGCCCGCCACCACGGATAAGACGTAGAACAACGAAGTTAAAAGAGCCAGGTTGTCCTTGCTCCATAGACCCAAGAACCACGCCAGCAAATTGGAAAGGGGATTGATCTTCTGCTCTTCGAGTTTGTCCAAGGTGAAAAGCTTGACGAAAGCCAAATTCGCTTCGGTATCCTCGTCACCGGGTTTTAAGACTAAAGCCCTTCTGTAGCTTAGGATGGCTTGGCCCAATTGATTCTGGCGGAAATAAGCACTGCCTAGATTGTAATACACCTGGTAATTCTTAATTCCCAGGTTGATTATCTTTTCATATTCTTCGACAGCCTGATCGAACTTCCCCTCGTCGTAGTATTGATTCCCTCGGTTGAAAAGAGCAGTGGCAGATTCGGTATCGGCTTTGGCACACAATAAGGGAACCAGTAAGAAAATAACTGCTGGGATAATTATCTTTGGTTTCAATGACAGGTTATCCATTATTCGTTCAATTAGGTTTCGGTTTCGTTAATCATAAGACCTTAACCTAAACCTAGTTTCAAATTCGATATTTAACCTCTCCCCCTTAATCCCCCTCTCCGTGAAACGGAGAGGGGGAAACAGGGGGTAAGGTTTATTAATTTATTCCTCCAGCTTCACGATAACTTCCTCTGCCCGACTTAAAAATCCGTTCATCTCCTCCGGCGAAGAGGAACCCGGAGCAAACCGGGCAAAATCGCAAGAGTCCAAAAGCTTCAATAGCTGATTTATGTTCTCCTCTTTCACCCCCTTGACGGCAAGCTCGGATGCGATCCGGTCCTTGGTCAATCCGTGCGCGGAAAGATTCAGCTTGTCACCTAAATACTGGAGCAAAGCCCGTGACACCTCACAGTAGAAATCCTGGGAGTTGCCGGAAGCGATCAGTTTTTTAGCCCGATCCAATCTTTTTTTGGCTAATTTGTGTGCCCGTCTCTGGCGGGCATACCCAATGTCGGAATTCTGCCTTTCTTTTTCCTTTTGATACCTCCAGGAGAGGGCAAATGCAAAAAGCGGAACCAGCTGCAATAGCAGAAACAAGGGATTTTTATACAGATGACCTCCCTGGTTCTCCAGTTTTCCGGTGGTAAGCTTGATATAGCGGATGTCCTTGACCGACTTGCCGATCTCCTGTTTGGAAAACTGGGCGATCTCCGTCTGGGATGCCTGGGAAGGGGGAAGAACGCCTAGCAGCATAGGCTCGCTTTTTAAAGTCTGATAATTTTTGGTCTTGGGATCGAAAAAGGTAAACTCGATCGGAGGAATGGTATATTTACCGACTTTCTTGGGGATTAAAACCTGCTCGTAGGTTTTCACCCCCTGGACCTGGTAATTATCCTTGGAAACGTTCTCCGAGCTGCCGGAACTGTAGCTGCGGAAATCGGGCAGATCCGCCATGGCAGGCTCTCCCACCGATTTTATGTTTCCGATGCCGCTGATCTTGGTTTTTATGGTGACCGGCTGGCCTATCTCCACCTGGTTTTTGTCTGCCCGGACGTCCAGCTTGTAATTTCCCACCGTGCCGCTGAAATCAGCCGGCTTGCCCATCTCCGGCAAAGGTAGAACCTCTATCTCGATGGGTTTCGACTTAAGGACGACCGGCTTTCCCTGCCGGAAGAGACTGAACAGATCCCGGTCGAACATGGCAAATGGATCCCGGTTCATAAACCGGTTCACGTCCTCCACCGTGCACTTCAGCTGAGCCGGTCCGATGGTAAGCTTTCCCGTGGAGGTGGGGAAGATCGCGGTCTTCAGCTCCTGCACGTAATACTGCCTGCCGTTAATCACCTGGGAGTATTGCTTTTTGGGAGGCAGATCTTCAGCCCAGAAACCGGTTAGCGAAGGAGGGGTGTACTCCGGATTGTTGAACAGCCTCACCCCTTGATAGAATCTCAGCGTGAGGGTAACCTGTTCGTCCACGTAAACTTTCTTCTTGTCCACCACCGTCTCCACGAACAAATCCTTTCCGCTAAGCTTCGATTGCTCCTTTGGTTTTCCTTTCGGTGATGTTGCAGCGGAAGGCGGGGGTTCCGCCCCGGCTACCACCGTGATGTCGATCGGGTTGGTCTGATAAGTTTTCCCCTCCAGCTCAATTTGTGCCGGTCCGATGGTAAACTTACCCGCTTTCTTGGGTACCAATATGTAATTGAATGATACCGACGAGGACATCTGTCCGTTGACGTAACTGATGTTTTGCGATCTCCCTGCGGTGTAGATGGTGAAATCGACCAGCGAGGGAAGCTGGGGCTGGGGTATGGATTTTACGTTCCCGGAAACGGAGACGGTGAGGGTGATCTGGTCATCTAAGGTTACCTCGGTTTTGTCCACGGTGGCGTTGAAACTGATATTCTGGGCAAAAGCAGTCGAAGCTGAAAATAGAAATAAGAACATCACTGCCCGCCTTATATTCTTCTTCACTAATATAATTAGATTTCCCCCCACCCTAACCCTCTGCCCAAAGGGGAGAGGGAACGATTTGTCATTATGAGAGTGATTACTTGATCCCGTATTCATCTCTACCAGTCCTTTCCACCCCTTACCCCCTGCCCCTGGACCTCTTTCATCTTTTTCTTCTGCATATCCTTCTCGTCGTCCCTGAAGGCGTTCAAAATCCTCTCTGCTTCCTCTTTGGTCATCCCCTCTTTGGGTTTTAATTGCTGCTGCTGTTGTTGCTCCTCTTTCTTCTTCTGTTCCTGTTCCGATTGCGACGCCTGGCTTTGCTTTTCCTCTTGTTTTTGCTCTTGTTCCTGTTGCTGTTGTTGCTGCTGCTGTTGCTGGTTTTGCTGCTGGTTTTGCTGTTTCTGGTTCTCCTGTCTCTGTTTTTCCTTATCCATCATCTCCTTCATTTTCTTTCGGACGAATTCTAGATTGTATTTGGCATCCTCATCCTCTGGGGTCAACTCCAGACACTTCTGATACGCCTGGATCGCCTCCGGGTATTTTCCGCTGCGGTAGAGGGTGTTGCCCAAATCGTAATTTACCCAAGCCCGGTGTTTGATGTCGTCGGCGCTCAAGGATTTGTAATATTTGTCCAGGGCATCCTGGTATTTCTCCTGCTGGTACATCACGCTGCCTAAGTTGTAGGAAAGCTGGTAAGATTCCGGTTTCTCGATCTCCGCATCCCGGTAATATTTCAAAGCCTCATCCCAGGCATCCGCCGCTTTGGTTTTGTCACCGTTTTGCAAAAGCTCCAGTCCATCCTTATATGCCTTGTTCCCCTTCTGGTTTAAGGAAGAAAAGGAGCTTCCCCGGGCAGGGTGAACTACAAAAAGTACAATGGCTATTGCGATTAATAAACTTACTCTTTTCAAAATGATCATCTCGCTCACTCAGGGTTCCAGGGTTCAAAGGTTCAAAAGTTCAATAGCTCAACTCTTTATAAAGGTTTGTTTTCTGATTTCAGTCGATCCACCGCCTTTCTGCTTCTCCGCTCCGATATCATAAATTCGGCTACCAATAACACGATCGACACAAATAGGAAATATTGATAACGATCTTCATATTGTACCATCAGCTTACCCTCCAGCTCCTTTTTCTCCATTTTGGAGATATCGTCGTAGATTTTGTCCAGCTCCATCTCCCCGCTGGAGGCGTGATAGTATTTCCCGCCGGTGGTCAAGGCGATCTTCTGCAGGGTGGTCTCGTCCAGCTTGCTCACCACCACATTCCCCTCCTCGTCTTTTTTGAATCCGGTCACCTCTCCCCTTTCGTTTCTTATCGGTATCGGTTCCCCCTGGGTCGATCCGATGCCGATGGTGTAAATTCTGATCCCCTCCTGTGCCGCCTCCTCGGCTGCCTTCAGCGGATCGGAATCGTGATCCTCCCCGTCGGTCAGAAGTATCAGCGCTTTGTATTTTCGCTCCTTCTGGCTGAAAGCCTTGGTAGAGGTGCGGATGGCATCGCCGATGGCGGTTCCGGCTTGGGGTATCAAATTGACGTCCATGATGTCCAAAAACATCTGGGCGGCGGAGTAGTCGATGGTGAGGGGGCACTGGACGAACGCCACCCCGGCGAAAGCCACCAGCCCCACCCGGTCTCCCTGCATCCGGGCGATCAGCCCGTTCACCTCCTGCTTGGCTTTCTCCAGCCGGTTGGGTTTAAAATCCTCAGCCAGCATGGAGAGGGAACAATCCATGGCGATGACGATATCCACCCCCTCCCTTTTCATCAGGGTGAGCTTGGTCCCCAGCTGGGGTCGGGCCAGGGAAAACAAAAGAAAGAAGACAGCCAATACCAGCAAAGCCACTTTCCACCTCTGTTTTCTCGGGCTGAAGGATAAAGAGAGCTTTTGCAACAAAGCCAGATTGCCGAATCTCTGCATGGCTCTCCTTTTCATCCGGAAGATCAGCCAGAAGAAGACCAAAAGCAGAGGGATAAGAACCGCCAGAACGTATATGAAATCAATCTGGGCTATTCGCATATATTTACCTTACCAAACCTCCATGGTAGACTGGAACTATTACAATTTTGAATTTTCATTTACAGTATTGCACTTTGAATTTTGCACTTTGCATTCTGTATTTTGCATTCTAGTTATTTATTCCTTACAAGAGGTTGTTAACGCACGATACTTATGGTATCTTCCTGTATCTGGTGTTCGCCAGGACCACCTCCACCATCAAAAGCAACAGTCCGGCCAAGGCATATTTGGAGAAAAGTTCATTATATTGCAGGTATTCTTTTACGTGCACCTTGGTCTGCTCCATCTGGCTGATCTGCCGGTAAATGCGGGACAAAGCCTTCTCGTCCTCCGCCCGGAAATATTCCCCGCCGGTGAGCTGGGCGATCTGTTTCAAGGTGGCTTCGTCTATTTCGTTTTCGACGTAGATGTACCTTCTACCGAAGATGGGATCATCCACCGGATAAGGGGCATTCCCCGGCTTACCCGCTCCGATGGTGTAGATTTTCACGTTCATCGCCTGGGCTGCTTGAGCTGCGGTGATCGGATCGATCTCCCCGGCATTGTTCCTCCCGTCCGAAAGAAGAATGATCACCTTGCTTTTGGCATCGCTGACTCTCAGCCGGTTCACCGCATTGGCGATGGCCAATCCTATGGCGGTCCCGTCCTCGATCATCCCGAAGTCAACGTGATCCAAGAAATTGTACAATACCCCATAATCCAACGTCAGGGGACACTGGGTAAAGCTCTGGCGGGAGAACACCACCAGTCCTATCCGGTCACTCTGCCTCCCCTCGATGAATTCCTTGATCACCTGCTTGGCCACATACAATCGGTTGTGCGGTTTGAAATCCTCCGCCCGCATGCTTCCCGAGATGTCCAGAACCAGCATGATATCGATCCCCTCCGAGGAGATCTCCTGCCCCTTTCTCCCCGATTGCGGCCGGGCCAGGGCAAATGCCAAAAGCACGATAACCATGGCTCTCAAGATCGGAAGTATATGCCTTTCCTTCAAGCGAAAGGTCGGCTTAACCCGCCGTACCAGGTTCAGATCGGAAAATCGTATGCTGGCTGCTTTGGCTTTCTTGTATTTAAAATAATAAAAAACCAGACCCAGGGCGAACAAGATGAAGACCAGGAATATGGGATTTTGAAATCTGAACATAAGGAATCAATCCTCTTTCTTTTTATGTCTCTTTCTGAGTCCCACCAAAGGTGTGACGACCGAAGAATTTGAAAACCAGACCCATCGCTTCACTCAGGGTAACACCACAGCGTGTCTTTCTGAGTCCCGATAAAATCGGGACGAAGAATCTCCATGGTGGTATTAACCACTCAACATTGGTATGCGCATCTCCTAGCCCCAAAAAATAGGTGGGTATGAGAGCCTAAGCTACGACCTCCTAAAGAATCAGTCATCCGGCGCAGATTGAAAGTCTGGGGCTACAAAATCACACTTATACGGCTACCTCCTGCTTAACTTCCTCAACTTTGGTAAGGTTAACGATCTCATAAGCATCATTTGTATTCTTTTCGATTTCCTCCACCGGAGGGATGTATTTTGCAAATTTCACCAGATCGCAGAAAGAGAGCAACTCGTTTATCAATCCTGAAGCTTTTTGATCCAATTTCGCCTTTTTTATCTCCCCCCTGATCTCCTCGGTGGTCCGGTCCAAAGCCGGGATTCCGAAACGGCGTTCCACGTATTTTCTGACTATGTCCGATAAAAGGATGAAATATCTCTTCACTTGTCTTTTTTCTAATAGATCCGAGCTTCTCAAAGAATCCAGCTCGAACAGCGCCACCTCCCAGGCGGGCTTTTGCAGTTCCTCAGGTAGGTGGGGGAAAGCTAATCCTTTTGATTTATGGCGATAATACAAAAAGCCTCCGGCTCCCAAGAGGGCAA
>JBDROD010000161.1:0-2318 GCA_043810415.1 Candidatus Zixiibacteriota bacterium
TTGATACACTTGTTTTTGCATTTTCTTTTACCCATAAAAATATGGGTATACTGAAAAGAAGAAAAAAAACGGCAGTTGGAATGAAAGCATCCTGTCTTCCCCCCCCGGTAAAGGGTATTTTAAATCCAAAGATATGACTATCCACGAATGGTTTGATTAAGAACAATCCCGCAATAGCCCCGACATACCCCAAAGCCACCCCCCAGCCGTAAACCTTGACTATGGTTGGGGGAGTGCTGACCTCAGGAAGCAGGGCATTATAGAAGGTTAATGCACCTTCGTAACAGAAATTAGCTATGGCGAAAAGGATCAAAGCTACCAGAACTTTAGTAGCCGCATTATCGAGATTATTACCGGCTATCCCCAAAACAAATGTAGATAATATACAACCGGAAGTTAAAACAAAAAGAAAGGGGAGCCTTTTCCCCTTCACATCGGAGACCGCCCCCAAAGCCGGCATGGTGAAAGCCACCAGAAGCATGGAGACCGCGTAGCTGATGCTGTAATATATGTCCTCGGTTTTATTATCCACCACCACCCATTGAGCAAAATACATGGTGACGATGTTCATGGAGAAGATGGTGTTGGCAAAATCATACATCGCCCATCCGGCAACTGCCCGTTTATCTGGTAAAGAAGAGATATTCATTAAATAAAATGAAAGAGTGCCAGAAATTAAATAGAAAAGTATCCTCTGGACTATAAAGCTTTATCTTCCTGAAAACATGAAGGTTGACACACCAAACTTTCTACCTGGTGGCAATCCATAGTCCCAACCCAATCCCCAGAATATCAGCCACCAGATCCTTATAGCTGAACTTGTTTTTGCGAATTTTCCGATCGTAAAATTCCTTTCCCAATCCCAAGCTGAAGGTCAGACCGGATGATAAGTAGATAGAGGACTCTTGATCGTTATAATAAAAATCATGCGAAACATTATATAACGTGGCTGAGAAAAAAGTACTTACCCCCAAATGCTCCAGTTTGTCCCAGGCAAGCCATTTGTCCGGGATGTTGAGAGTATCCTTTTTGGCAGGATGAAAGGCGACGGTAACCCCGCACTCCTGACCACCCCATGAAAGTTGGGGAAAAAGAAAAAATGATAAAACCAAGAGAAAGGTAATCCTGATTAAAGTGGTCATGCATTTCTTTGAAAAGAATATTTGGCAGCGGTTGTAAGGACATACCCGTCTGGGTATTCTTGTGACCCAACTTTCACCTTGGTTCTATGAATTGAACCACTACCCTAAAAAAGAAGCCTACAACCCCAACTCCTCATCAATACCCTGCATTCCCTCCAGAGCCAAACCTACGAACTGCTCTAGGGAAAGCCCGATGCTTTCGCAGGTCTTTATGTCCTCCCGGTTAGCTCCGGCGGCAAATCGCTTTTCCTTGAATCGATTCAGCACAAATTCCACCGTCACGTTCTTCAGTTTTTTGGTCGGATGCATCAAAGCCGCCGCTACGATCAAACCGCTCAGCGGATCTGCTGCAAACAGGGTCCAGTCCATTTTGGATTTTGGCTCGACTTTCTGGGGATGAGCTTTTATGGCGTAAAGTATCCTCTCATCCAAATCGAAATCCTGCAGCCATTCGCAGGTCAAAAGGGAGTGCCGATCGAAATCGTTCACCGTTTCGTCATAGTCCAGATCATGCAAAAGCCCGGTCAAACCCCACATCTTTTCGTCCTCGTTGAAGTGCCGTGCTACCCTTTTCATGATGGCTTCCACCGCCAGCATGTGTTTGACTAGATTCTTCCCCTTTACTTTCGTTTGCACCAAAACCATCGCTTCTTCCCTGGTCATCTGTCACCTCATTTCATATCTATCATAGCACGAAATTTATTAAACAATTTGCACTTTGCAATTTGCAATCTCTAATTTTCCATGAATTTCTCAATCAAAGAATTCCCAATAGAATCCCCACCAGAAGGTTCTTTTAGGCATGTGATAATCGGTCGATAGTCGATAATTCTGATTGGTGACGTTGCGGACAATATAATAGAAATGGAAATCCAGAAAACGTATGGTAACTTTACCGTTCATTATCGCCACCCCCGGCTCTTTATCCTTTTCATATTCATCCATGAACCGCTCGGAGATTACACTCGTCTCTATCCTGAGTTTTATACCGATCTCTTTTTTCAGATACTCATTTTCGAACTGAATATAACCGAAAAAATTGTGATCCGGTGAATAAGGTAAACGGGTTTTTCTTTCACTATTTTCTCCATGTTTAAAGGTGTATGAGATATATGAGGTCACATAGTTGAGGAATTTGCTGCTTAAATCCAAATTAGCTCCCCAGATTTTGGCTCG
>JBDROD010000162.1:0-4837 GCA_043810415.1 Candidatus Zixiibacteriota bacterium
ATATTCCCATCGCAACACCATATTGGAGTTAAAGGATTTCCAGTTGAAATCAGGCTGAAAGTCCCGCTCGTTATATATAGTAGTATCCACATATTCGAGCCGGTCAGGCGAAACTAACTTTTTAAAATTCTTATAATCCACTGCTGCCAGAAACGGCTGGACATAGATCTGCAGGGTCAGGTTGGGCTTGAAGATGTATGTTCCTCGGATGGTCATATCGAACCGCTTCATATTCTCCTCGCCGAAGATATCGTCGGTTCTGTTGCCGTTTTCATCCTCCAGATAAGTGAGCCACCGGGAGACTCCCCAATCGCGGTAATATCCGGGTCCACCGCTGAGCTCAATATTGGATCGGGGTTGGAGGTTCAGCCAGATTCCGTAATAATTATAGTGCCCATCCCAACGGTCACCGCCTTCTATGTTGGGATTGATCTGCCACCATCTCCGGCTGTCGGTATTGAACCAAGCCCACCAGCTTTGCCCCATCGGTTTGGGAGCGGGCGGTCCGCCCCGGGTTTCGCGGTCGGAATATACGTTCTCAAAATCCGACCAAACTCCCCCGCCTACGTTCCAGAAGTTGGTCAGTTCGATGGAAGTGTTGAAGTTCCCCCCCCGGGTTAGTTTGAGTCCCGATAAGTTATCGCTAATGGCGAGGTTGAGATTATTCCAGGTCTTTCTTACTATCCACTTGTTTTTTGTGGTCTTGTACTGCAGCCAGGCTGAGAATTCCTTAAGATCCGGACGCCTTAAGTATCCCAAGCGATTCAAATTCAGTCCCCGGTCCAAATACTCTGCACTAACCGAACCGAGTATGTGCTCCCCTCCTTCTTTCTGGAAGGTCACTACGCCCCCCCAACCATGCTCAGTTGGTCCGGTACTGGAACCAACCATCTGCCCGCTGCATCGGTAATCGCCCTTGAGGAATCGGAGCATCCAGTCTATCCCACCGGTGTAAGCCGGGGTGAAGTTGCTTTGGTTTACCGCAGTGGCCATGATTCCGACATAGGAATTTTTCAAAATGTCCTGCATAAGACGAGCCACAAAATAATTGGCTTCAGGCTCAATCACCTCTTTTCTGCGAAAGCCGTTCAAATCCATGAATTCAGCTTTTTCCCCCTGGGTAACCGCTTCGAGAATCCCGATGGAGGTTCCGCTTTTTGTTTTTCCGCTTACTTTTCCCGCAGCCAGGATGGTGGTAGAGTTCGGTCTTTTCAGGTAATAATCCACGTCCGCAGGCGATCCAGAAGGTGTTTTTCCGATACGGCGGGAGTAGAAAAGACTAAAGGGGGTCTCGAAAATTTTAAATCCTTCGATGAAAAAGGGGCGTTTCTCCGGATACCAGGTCTCAAAGGTAGATAGATTTAGGATGGTCTGATCCTGTTCCACCTGACCAAAGTCCGGGTTGACTGTAGCGTTTAAAGTGATATTGGAGGTGATTCCATATTTTAAATCAAATCCGGAATTTCCGAAAAAGTCCCGCCCGTCCGGATTACCCGGGCTTTTGATCTCCGATTGTCCATAGGATACCGCATAAGGCAGAATCTCCAGGCTTCTCGGTGGGGTGATATTCTGCATTCCTTTCAGGTGGCCGAAACGTGAGACGAAGCCGCTGGCGCTCTCCGGTATGTAGATCCAACGAGCCAACTCGTTTTTACGGGTGATGCGACGGCTGAAATAAATCCCCCATACCGGGTTTTCCTCCCGGGCAAAACGGAGGCAGTGAAAAGGAATTCTCAATTCGGCCACCCATCCCCAGTCGGTTCTTTTGGTAGCCGATTCCCAGACTCCGTCCCAGCTTTCATCGTTCCAGGTGTCATTGTAATAATAGCCATCCCTTTGCGTTCCCGATACGGTGATCACGAAAGCATAACCGGTCTGATGATCGTGGTGGCTGTCGATGATCAAGTTGAGCAGATCGGATTCCACATATCGATCCCTGCGGGTTAACCGGCTGATGATCTTGTCCGGCTCCGAATCGTACATCTCCGCACCGATATATAAAGCCTGGTCGTCATACGCCACCCGGATGAAAGTGGATTCGGAGGCCGGTTTGCCTTCATCCGGCTGATATTGAGTAAAGTCTCCGGATCGGGGTGCCTTTTCCCAGAAATCCTCATCCAATGTCCCGTCTATTTTAACCCCACCGTTGACTTTCACGGCAGAAATGCTTTTAACCGTATCATCGTCGGGTTCTTGAGCGAAGAGGTCGGAGTTGTTTAGAAGAAGAAAGAATAAGGATATCAGAACAGAGATTAGAATCCATTTCCAAGACAGCATAACGGACTCCGGAAGAGAAGGAACGTTCATTTGGAAAACGATCCGGAATCGAAACCTTTTCGACTCATTTTTTTATACCGAAGAATACAGGAGAATGTTCCGAAAATTTTGTGAAGCGGGAAAGTCTTTTGTCAGTGAGAGAATACAATAAGTCAGTGGGATAATTTAGATTATTATTATCCCGATCAATCTTCATTATTCATTCGGTCTAAAGAGTAATATCATAAATTGTATTAAAGACAAAAGCCCCACCGATTTTTGGTGGGGCTTGTGGATAACAGTTATTCAAGTTATTTCAATAGCAGGGGAAAGGACCACCCTTGTACAGATAATTGATTAGATAGACTAAATCCCCCAAATCGATTTTATCATCACAGTTCACGTCTCCCCGGGCTAAAGGATCAGGCGGAAGTCCGTTCTTGTAAAGGTAGTTTATGATAAAAACCAGATCCCCAAGGTTGATCTCTCCATCGCCGGTGACGTCCCCCTTTCCGGATAACACCAGAATGGAATCGAGTAAGGGCAGAAAATTATGGGCGGTGATCATTAGGTTAATAACACCCGGAGTTAAGGAAGCAGGGTAGAGGGTAATCTGACCCATAGGATCGGTAAAGCCGGTTTCGAAAACCTCGTCCCCTTTATGCAAGCAAACCAAAGCCCGGTTGACCGGAGTGGAGTCCGCACTCCTCACCGTGAAAGTTACTGCATTTGTATCCAGGTTAAGAGTGGGGGGAAAAGCCACGTTCATGGTGTCCGCCGCCTGAGTCCACAAATCCACGGATGGGTCCCCCATAACATTGTAAGCATCCAGGTAATAGCGGCTTAATCCCTCTCCGCCATAATATTGATACAGATACCACAAGGCTTTATCGGTCATGCTGCCGATGGAAAGACAGGTCTCGGCAAATGCCGCCTGAAACATCCGTTTTTCCAGAATGTCGTCCTCATCCCAATAAGTGTAGTTGGAAGCACCCCAGAAAGCCATGCCCGCATCACCAGCGGTTTTTACCCAGGTTTCACCGTAAGACTCCGATACGTTGAATCTTCCGGTCAGGCAGGCGTGCGAAAGTACGAATGGATATTTCTCCGGATTGGTCAGATTCTGCACGTCGGTCTGGTTAAAAGGTACGCTGGACCAGCCGCTCTCCGAGCCGTGTCCGGAATAGCAGAGGATGGTTCTTCCCCTGGTCAACGCTGGCGGTGATCATACCGGTAGTACCCCCCAGGCTTTGCCAGATAGAATCACAGATCATCCCCTGGGGTTTACAGTAATTCATCATCACGTAATCGTGGGTTTTGGTTGCCAGATTGTTCAAATCCGATGCCGCTACAAAACATGCTTTCTGCATCCAGTCCAAGTTGGATGAGGTCGGGTTTTCGTAATATAATATCTTATCGACCATCGCCTCCGCCTCGGTCAGGTTCCAAGCTGGTAATCTCCCGCGAAATATGTCAGCAAAATCGTCTGCATCCATCCGGACATAGTCAAGATCGGTGGCAGTCAAGCTGTACGTTCCGGTCCATGTCGGGACGTACTCAATGTCACCCACCAAAAGCACATAAGTAGGGGGGATAGTCCAGCTCTCATAGGCATTCTGGATGTAGGTTTTTATCGCCTCCTGGGTGGAGCCGATTTCAGGTACCTGCGCCACGGTTACCTGAAACCCTTTTTTAGTTTTCCATTCGATGAAATCGGACAGGCCCGGATAAAAATCCTGATGGGTGATGATCAGATATCCCAGGGGGGAGGGGGAAGTGGTTTTTACCATCGAGGCGAAAGATTGGTAATTCACTAACAGCTTTGAGCAGAGTTCCTCAAAAGGGGGGGAGGCATATCGTCGTAGCTGGTTTTGAGTGGTGCTGATATCTGAGTTGGAGAGGTTCAGCTTCAACTTTATATCGGAGTAAATTCTGACCCGTCCCGATTGGGGATTGTAACTGACCGGATAAATCAATACAATAACGAAGCGATGTCCCCGGATGATTCCGATCTCTCCCAGTTTAACCGGTTTTTCGGGCAAAAAAGTGTTCTGCCGATAGTAATTTTGGTCTATGGCAAACGGGATCTGTCTTTCTGCCCCGACTATTTTAGGTATGGATGGCTGGACCGGGACGATGGGACGGGTGAGTTTCATTTCGGCCAAGCTCTTATCCGTTAATTTATAGCTCTCTACGTTAATACTGACGTCTGCCCCGAAAGGGATTTGCACCATTTTGGTTATCACCGGCAGGTTCGGCTGGCCGATCACCGAGGTCACCCCGGCAGATGAGATGGAAAGTGAGGAGTACACTCCTCCAGCGGTGGATACCTCCTCTGTCCATATCCCGGGTATCATGATCTCTATACTAACCTGGGTGGGATTGGATCTAATGATGTTCAGCTGAGGTATCTTATCTTCAGCCGGAGTTAACGGGACCCAGCTTGGAGATGTAGCTGCCCGGGCTAAAGTAAAAATCCCTAAGAGCAGAATGGCTATTAGCTCCATCCCAATCAGTCCTATCACCCCAGAAGGACTTTTTCTCAACATAAGCTTAAACTCCTTAAAAGTATCATCGGTCA
>JBDROD010000163.1:0-2913 GCA_043810415.1 Candidatus Zixiibacteriota bacterium
GCAAAATGACAGCCGGAGACCAAGACCATGGGCGCACCCAGCTTGAAGGCATAGAGGACGAATTCCTCGTCCACTCTGCCAGAGCACATGGTCTTGATGATCCTCTGATTGGGGGGATACTGCAGACGGGAAATCCCCGCCATATCACCACCCGCATAGGAACACCAGTTGCAGGCAAACACCACCGTCTTATCCTGCGGATTCTCGTCTAAGATGGCTTCTATCTGGGCGAGTATCTGTTTATCCTTGAAATGCCGCATGGTCACGGCACCAAAGGGACACTCCGCCCCGCAGGTTCCGCATCCGGCACAAGCCGCCTCGATGATCTCCGCCGGCGTCTTCTTTTCCCGGTCCACCAGGATGCACTTGTAAGGGCAGGCGCGATAACAGATCTCGCAAGCAGTGCACATCTCCTTATCCACCATGGAGGTGATCGCTTCGACCTTGATTCTATCCGCATTTAAGATGATTTCCGATCGGGCTGCAGCGGCACCCGCCTGGGTGACGCTGTCTTTAACGTCCTTGGGGAACTCCGCACAGCCAGCAAAGAAGACTCCTTTGGTGGGAGCATCCACCGGTTTGAGCTTGGGATGAGATTCCATGAAGAATCCATCCGCGGTGCGGGATAAAGTCAAAAGCTTCTGAATGGTGCTTCCATCCTGGCGGGGAAGGACACCTACGGAGAGAACTAACATATCCAGTTCATGCTGCTCCACTTCTCCGGTGGTGGTATTCTCCACGGTTACGATCAGATTTTTAGTTTTGGGATCTTCTACCACCTCTCCGGGTAAGCCGCGTATGTATTTTACTCCCTCCTCTTTGCTCCGTCGATAAAGATCCTCAAATGCCTTTCCGAAAGCCCGGATGTCCATGTAGAAAACTTTGATTTCGGTATCTGGATAATGATCTTTCAAAAGGACCGAATCTTTTATGGTGTTCATGCAACAAACGTTGGAGCAATAGGGATTTCCTCTTTTGGTTGATCTGGAACCGACGCACTGGATGAATCCGATGGTTTTGGGCGTTTTCTGGTCTGAGGGCCGGATGAAATGTCCCTGGGTGGCACCACTAGCACAAATCAGTCGTTCAAACTCCATGGAGGTGATCACGTTCTCGAAACTCCGGTAACCGTATTCGTCCAGCTCAGTTGGATCGTAAACGTCCATTCCGGTGGCGACGATGACTGTGCCCACTTTAAGCTCAATGAACTCATCCTGCATATCATAGTCGATACATTTCTTCTCACATACCTCGGCACATTTTCCGCAGGCGATGGGATTATTCCCCAAACAAGAGTTCATGTCGATCAGATAAGCGGAGGGGACGGCCTGAGGAAGCTGGAGATATACGGCTTTACGTGAGGAGAATCCCTGCTGGTATTCATCCGGCACCGCCACCGGACACACCTTGACGCATTCACCGCAGGAGTTGCAGTCTTTCTCTCTCACGTAGCGGGCTTTTTTTCTAACCTTCACTTCGAAATTGCCTACGTAACCTTTAACCTCTTCCACCTCGCTGTAAGCTAGAAGCTTTATTCTGGGATGTCGACCGACATCCATCATCTTCGGTCCCAGAATTCATATACTGCAGTCCATGGTAGGGTAGGTTTTGTCCAAAGCCGCCATGATGCCGCCGATGGAGGGCTCTTTCTCTACTAAATAAACCTGAATGCCTGCGTCCGCTAAATCCAAAGAGGCTTGAATTCCCGCGACACCTCCTCCTACTACCAAAGCTGCCTTGGTAACCGGAACCGTTTTTTCGATCTGCGGCTCCAGATTCCTGGCTCTGGCTACTCCCACCTTCACCATGTCCTTGGCTTTTTCAGTTGCTCCTTTGCGATCATGCAGATGCACCCAGCTGCAGTGTTCCCTGAGGTTGACCATCTCCAAAAGGTAGGGATTCACACCCACATCCGCCACACAGGCTCTAAACGTAGGCTCGTGCATACGGGGAGAGCAGGACGCCACCACCACCCGGTTGAGATTGTTCTCCTTGATGTATCTTTTTATTTCGTTCTGCCCCGGGTCGGCGCAGGTATATTTATTCAGCACCGATACTGCCACATCCGGCAAGGTCTCGGCGTATTTGCGCACCTCCTCGCAATCCAGCGAGCCGGCGATGTTTAGCCCGCATTCGCAGACAAACACCCCCACCCTCAAATCGTTTTCCTTTCCTGTCGTCTTCTTTTCAGCCACCGCTTTCACCTCCTAAGTTCTTATGTCGAATCTGCTATAGTCAATATGGAATGCTCACCTTTAAATTAGCCAAGTCAAACTGAAGCTTAATACTCCGATAAAACCTAAACCTATGGTTCATAGATTTTCTTTCCCTCTTCCCAACTTTCCCACCATTCTATCTTTTTTGGATTTATTTTCAGAAGGCAATATTCCTTCGAATCGGGACCCTCGGGAAAGTGCTGCCCAATGTCATACGGTGCCAATTTCCAAACTCTTCTTTTCTGTTCCATGTCTTCGACCACCACCGCTTCACCCAAGATAATAGCGGACTTATCCCCGGAAGGGTGCTGAACGAAGCTCAAACAGATCTTGGGATTTTGGCTTATCTGCTTTACCTTTCGCGAGCTGGCAAAAGTAGCCACCCAGATCGACAAGTCATCTTCCAAGATGGGTGAAACCGGACGAACCGTTGGCTGATCGCCATCTGCAGTTGCCAGAAATGCAAAGAGGCAAGTTTCCTTCATAATATCCACTATTTTTTTCTTATCGTGAATATCCATGGTCTATACTATCCTTTGCTCATTTGAAAACATTAAATTACCTCTGCAAACAAGGTGGCCAGATCAACTATTTTCAGTTTTGATTCCTCCGGATAGCCTTCCGCATTCTGGGTGCAGGAAAAATGAATCTGGCATTTGGGGCAGGCGGTGATCAACATCTCCGCCTCGGTATTCTT
>JBDROD010000164.1:0-23319 GCA_043810415.1 Candidatus Zixiibacteriota bacterium
TGACTGGCATATTAAAATTTCCGTGTGGGCATTCATATAACCTACGGTTTGTATAAACAAACCGCTCTCGTTTGTTACGGATACCCTATCCGTTACCGCCAGAAGGTAAAGGGATTATAACTACAAATTTGCTACAACTTTAGTGGTGAAAAGGACGGCGTCGGTATTTATGAGAGGAGGTAATGGAATAAAAATACAGAGGAGCCAATTCCTCTAAATACAAAATGAATAATTTTGAATTTTAAATTGCAACTTTGCTCAGACGAGCAAGCGTCTGCTTGAATTTTTAACTTTTAGCTTTGAATTAATCATTACATGCTTGTCGGTCGGATTCCGGTAAGAAGCGTATGCAATTTATAACAAATCTTTAACAAAAACATCGAAATGGCTTTCCCGGCGCTAAAAAAGATGAAAAACAACCCTCAGCAAGCCCAGCAAGTCCAGCAAGCCCAGCATGTCCGGCAGTCGTTCTCCACACGCCACAAGCACTTTTGAGGGGCTGGGAGCCCCGCCTACGAACTCAAAAAGGTAAAAGGACAGCCACACACAAGGGCTGTCCCTACAACTCTCACCTGTAGCATGAACCATATGGTTCATACCTCTGGTGGTTCAGCCTTGCTCCTTGTGGTTTGTAGGGGTGGAGCTTAAGCTCCACCCAATAAAAGTTTAGGGCGAATCTGAAGATTCGCCCCTACGATTTCACTCGGTAACGGGATACGAACTATTTTATTTCTTAGGTCGAACCTTCCACACGTAAGCGCGTCCTGAACCTCTTGTTCTCGACAATCCAATTTCCCGTTCCATGCGCTTAACCCAGGTCGGGCAAGGTTGATCATAGGACAGTTTGAGCCGTTCCTTCAGCTCTATCCAGGTTAAACCAGCAGAATTTTTGCGAAGTTCTTTTCTGATCAAATTCCTGAAGGTGACGTAGCGCATGTTTCTCTCGCAAGCATGAGAACTTTTTCAGACACAAGGCGGGACCATTGTTGTAGTTTTTCGCGATTTTGGATTTTAGAGTAAATCATTGGCCAATTTCTATGCCATAACGACATCTGTACCTGCACTTCTACCAAGAAGACTTGCACATTCAAAGGAGCATCCGGCACAGCCCACTCGATAAAGAATTCGGTTTCCTCGAGCATGGTTTGCACCGCTTCCCAATTTTGGGGATTCACAGAAAAGGAAGCTATCCGAGTGAGATTAGCTGCAATTCCTCCCAATCGTTTGTCAAGACCATCCTGCATGTAGCGACTTTTTATTGTTTCCATATTAAGCATTATGCTGCTCCGAATAAATCCTTTACAATGGACTCTACCTTAAGGCGAACGCTTTTATCTCTAATTTCCATACTCGGATTGTTTTGACGCGGACGTATGTTTATCAGAGCTTCAAAATAGACTTCCTGAGATTCAGGAACCCAATCTGCTCCCCAGATGTCTTCCTGTTTGCTGCCATCTTCCAATAACTCCGATTCGCAGTCGGCATGGAAAATGCCTCCACCTGCCAATATTCGCCTTTTAACGTCTACCGCCAATTTTATGTATGTCCCAAGGGTGCTCAACATCTCTTCCATCTGCTGGGGAGTTGCTTTTATGCGAATAATGTGAATCATTATTGATAACCGGATCCTGGTTTAATGCCGAATGTAGTCCGGTGACATCGGATTGTCAATGATTTTCCTCGAATTCGTGTACTGCGGACCTATATGAAGGTGCGATAAATCACATCGCTTCACTTTTATTGGAATCTACGGGTTCGATAAATCGAACCCCTACGGCGCTTGTTAACTGTGTAAAACTCTCAATAGATTTTCCATATCCTCGGGTAGAGTGGAATCGAACTCCTGGTATTTCTTTGTTCTTGGATGAATGAAGCCCAATTTTTTAGCATGAAGCGCCTGCCGGTCAATCAAGCTGAGAAGCTTTTGCGCCAAAGGCCGCTCCCGGTCATAAATACCTTTGAGCCATTTCTGCCTGCCGCCGTATTCGGGATCGCCTAAGACCGGATGGTTCAGATAGGAGAGATGAACCCGAATCTGGTGGGTTCTGCCGGTCTTCAAACGAATGGTCAAAAGGTCACTGATGGTGAATCTCTCCAAAACCTTATATTGAGTCAACGACTCGCGCCCCTTCACTCTGGTGACTGCCATCTTTTTTCTATCTTTCAACGCTCTCCCGATAGGAGCTTCGATTATACCTTCCTCGGTCGGCATGTGACCCCAAACTATAGCGGCATATTCGCGCAAGAGAGTTCGGTTCTTTATCTGTTCAGCCAAACCCAAATGAGCAGAATCATTTTTTGCTACCACCAAAAGCCCGGAGGTGTTCTTGTCCAAACGGTGTACAATGCCCGGGCGCAAAACCCCGTTTATACCGGACAGATCTTTACAATGAAAAAGGAGGGCGTTGACCAAAGTATGCGAAAAGTTTCCTGTAGCCGGGTGAACCACCATTCCTGCTTTTTTGTTCACCACCAAAAGGTCGGAATCCTCATACACTATATCCAACGGGATGTTCTCCGGCTCAAGAGACGGCTTTTCCAAAGGAGGGATTTCAATGAGAATCTGCTCTCCACCTTTTAACTTGTGGGATGGCTTTACCGGCCGGCTGTCTACCAGGATGCGTTTATCCAGAATCAATTTATGAATGAACGATCGGGAAAGTCCCAATTCCATCTGGGAAAGGACTATATCAATCCTTTTACTGTGGGCATCCTGTGGAATCGAAATCTTCAGTGTTCTTTGGGCATTTTTTACCATAGTAATATTTCGCAGGTTAAAGGGTCATTTGAAAAAGTCCGGTTGTGTGGCGGGATGAATTCCCGCCACTATGAAGGACAACTACGGATTTCGTTGCACTCCATCTCCCTTCAGGGGGATGGAAATTTCTCCTTCTGGGGATGATCTTTTTTGGATAAACAAAAGATGGATGATTACCAGACACATTCCTATCAGAATGAAGCTGTCCGCTAAATTGAAGACGGGCCAGCGGTCGAGTGAGAAGCCGGGGAATCTGAAAAATAAAATATCTGTGGGCGGAAGGTTTAGGTTGAAGAAATCGAAATCCAGGAAATCCACCACCTGACCGAAGCGAAAGCGATCAATTAAATTACCGACCGCTCCTCCCAGCACCAGACAAAGCCCAAGGTGGAGGACATTTTCCTTCCCTTTGAGCTTAAAATAGAACCACAGGGTTACCCCGATGGCCAAAATAGAAATTAAAGTATAGAAATTCTGATTTCCCAGTCTGGTTCCAAATATCCCGCCGGGATTTAGAACGAAGGTTACTCGAAAGAAATTGCCGAGAACCGGGACGGACTCACCCGGAAGAAGGGAAACAGTTATCAATGTTTTGGATATTTGATCGGCAAGAATAGATAGGATGGTGACGATTAAAAATCTGCGGAGAAAGACCCTGGGAAATTCTGCACTTCCTGTGGGTTCCAATTCGGACAAATCATCCCCTCACCGGTCTTGAAGGTTTCTGGCAGGATTCTAAGCCGAGACAGAAATTATCGTTTTTCCTGGACTTTCTTAAGCTCCTCTTTCTCCTTGCAAGCGATACACAACCGGGCATGAGGAACCGCCTCCAGTCGGGCGGTGCTGATCTCCTCACCGCATTCCTGGCATTTACCGTAGGTTTTGTCCTGAATGCGGCGTAACGCCTCGTCGATGTGATAAATGAGCCGGCCGCTTTTGGATGCAAGCAAAAACGATTTTTCTCTCTCGAAGGAATCTGTCCCCTGGTCCGCCATGTGGGTGGAGTATGAGGAGATCTCGCCGGAGGCTTCCTTGATGGTGCTGTTCAAGCCGGTTTTCTTCAAAAGCCCCAGCTCTTCCAAAACCTCCGCCCGCTTGACCAAAAGCAGGGCTTCGTATTTTTCCAGATCTTTCTTCTTCATCTTCGACCTCCCTTTATTTTCCCATTTTTTGAACCGAGATGTTCGCTTTCTCTCCGTTTATGTTCCACTCCTCAGCATGATCTCCCATTGTTTCCGAAAGTGAGAGCTTCTGTGCCAAAGTCTCCTTCTTGATGTAGTCCTCAAATGCCTTAACCGCCTGATTTAGCCGGGGAGAGGTTTTTATCCCCACCTGTATCCGATCCATCACCTCGAATCCCGCGGATTTGCGCATGTTCTGAATCTTGTTCACCAGCTCCCGGGCAAATCCCTCGTCTTTAAGCTCTTCAGTCAGCACCGTGGATAGTGCCACCTGATACTCGTTTTCCGATTCCACCGCCCAACCCTCTTTTTCCCTCTCGGAGATCTCCATATCTTCCGGCACCAACTCCAAACTTGCCCCATCCAATTCTATTTTCAATTTTCCCTCATCTTTAAACTTTTTGAGATCGGTTTGACTTAAGGATTTAATCTTCTCCGCCACCGGGTTAGCTTTTTTACCAAATTTGGGACCCAATCGGCTGAAATTGGGTTTGGCAGAAAGTTCGGTTAAGGAACTGGCCTGGTCCAACCAGGAGATCTTTTTCACGTTAAGCTCGTCTGCAATCAATCCGAAGAGCGAGTTTAAATCCTCCTTCGATTCTCCCTGGGGAAGCTTGATCAGCATCTCTCCCAAAGGCTGCCTTATCTTCATCTCTGCCCGGCTCCGGGCTGACCGACCCAAGGCGACTATCTTACGTAAATTATCCATCTGGCGTTGTAGTTTTAAGTCGACATATTTTTCCGAAGCTGAAGGAAAATCAGTCAGATGGATGCTTTGGGGCGAAGTTTTATCCACCTTGGCGCAAAGCTCCCGGTAGAGCTCTTCGGCAATAAAGGGGGTATAAGGGGCAACCAGCTTGCATAACGTTACCAGGCACTCCCACAGGGTCAGATAAGCGGCAATCTTGTCTTTGGTCTCACCCGACTGCCAGAATCTCCTTCGGCTCCTTCTCACGTACCAGTTGCTTAAATCCTCGATCACGAATTCCTGAATCAGACGGGTGGGCCGGGTGAGATCATAACGATCCAATCCGCCGGTGACCTCGGCGATCAAGGAATTCAAACCGGACAGAATCCACCGGTCCATGTCCGAACGCTCTTCCACCTTGAGTTGATGCCGGGTCGGGTCGAATTTGTCGATATTGGCGTAAAGGGCAAAAAACGAGTAGGTGTTTCTCAAGGTGCTCAAGAACTTTCTCTCCACCTCGGTGATCGCCTTCTTGTCGACGCGGGTGGGAAGCCAGGGCTGGCTCACCCAGAGCATGTACCATCTCAAGGCGTCCGCCCCCTGGTCGTTCAGCACCTCCCAGGGATCGATCACGTTGCCTTTGGATTTGCTCATCTTGGCACCTTCCTTATCCTGTATGAACTCGATGACGATCACGTTTTTATAAGCCGGCTGGTCAAAAAGGAAGGTTGAAATGGCCAGAAGGCTGTAAAACCATCCCCGGGTTTGGTCCACCGCCTCGGAGATAAACTCGCAGGGGAACTTGTCTTTGAAATCCTCCTTATGTTCAAAGGGATAATGCCACTGGGCGTAAGGCATGGAGCCGGAATCGAACCAGCAGTCGATCACCTCCGGGGTACGATGCATCACCCCTCCGCAGGCGGGACATCTTAGCTTGATCTGATCGACCATGGGCTTGTGCAGGTTTACGTTTTTCTTGAAGTAAGCCGAGCATTCGTCCTCAATGGTTAAATCAAAAAGCTCTTTTATGCTTTGAACCGATTTTTTCATCCCGCATTTTTCGCAGATCCAGATGTTGAGCGGCGTGCCCCAGAACCTCTCCCGGGACAATGCCCAATCCACGTTGTTCTCCAGCCACTCCCCGAAACGCCCGGAGCCGATCTCGGGCGGATACCAGTTTATCTTCCGGTTGTTTTCCAAAAGCTTGTCCTTATAAGCAGTAGTCCGGATATACCAGGATTTACGGGCATAATAGATCAAAGGAGAATCGCATCGCCAGCAGAAGGGATAGGTGTGCAGGTATTCCCCCCGCCGGTAGAGTATGTTCCTTTTCTTCAGATCCTCCATGATCCCCTCGTCTGCATCCTTCACGAACATCCCTTTCCAGGGAGTAACTTCGGAGGTGAACTCACCCTTCTCGTCCACCGGCTGGACAATGGGGAGATTAAATTTAATCCCCACCTCGTAGTCGTCCGCACCAAATGCAGGGGCGATATGGACGATTCCGGTCCCCTCCTCCACGCTGACAAAATCAGCCAAAATCACATAGAATGCCTTGTTCCGGTCGGTCTCCACGAAAGTATAAAGAGGCTGGTACCTTAAATTCACCAGATCCTTTCCCTTGAACTCCTCCTCTATCTGATATTCCCCTTCCAGCGCCTGATTTAAAAGGGCTTTGGCTAAAATCAACTCCTCCCCTTGGTGTTTCACCTTGACGTAATCCATATCTTCACCCACAGCCAAAGCCACATTGGAGACCAGAGTCCAGGGGGTGGTGGTCCATACCAAAAAGTAGGTGTTGGGTTTTCCTTCCAGTTTCATCTTGACGTAAACCGAAGGGTCGGAAACCTCCTTGTAGCCTTGTGCCACCTCGTGACTGGAGAGAGGGGTGCCGCATCTGGGGCAGTAGGGGACGATGCGATGCCCCTGATAGATCAATCCTTTCTCGAAGAACTGTGAGAGAATCCACCAGACGCTTTCGATGTAATCGTTGGAACAGGTTATGTAGGCGGATTCTAAATCGAGCCAATAACCAATTCTGCGGGTGAGATCGTCCCATTCCTTCTTGTAGCGGAAGACGCTTTCGTTGCACTTGACGTTGAACTTGTCGATGCCTAATCTCTCCACGTCTCCTTTGCATTCAAATCCCAGTTCCTTTTCCACCTCTATCTCCACCGGGAGCCCGTGGGTATCCCAGCCCGCTTTCCTTTCCACCTTGTATCCCCGCATGGTCTTGTAACGGCAGACCAAATCCTTGATGGTGCGGGAAATCACGTGATGTATCCCCGGTTTTCCGTTAGCGGTTGGCGGTCCCTCGTAGAAGACGAAATCGGGAGCGTCCTTCCTGATCTGGATGCTTTTGTGGAAAATATTCTCCTTGTCCCAGAACTCGAGAATCCTTTTTTCCATCTCCGGGTAGTTGAAATCTTCTTTGATCTCTTTAAACATTAAATGTCTTTCACCTTTCTAATTGATATGGTCTATGTTGAAGCCCATTTTCGTATAGTCGAGGGTTTATCCAGCAACGCCAAGCTTTTTCAATTTTTAATACTCTACACCTTCATCTCTTCAATTACTCTGGTCATGATCTTTTTCAAGAGGGGCTCAGATTTGGCAGCGGTGGCCAGAATCTCCACCATGTTAGTCGGCTTCAAAGCATCCGGCAAACCCATGTCGGTGACCAGCGAAAAACCCAATACCCTCATCCCCTGATGGCGGGCGACGATCACCTCCGGCACGGTGGACATCCCCACCACATCCGCACCGATGAACCTTAAAAACCGGTATTCTGCCGCAGTCTCCAGATTGGGACCAGCTACCGCCACGTAAACCCCCTTCTGCAGTTTGATGCCCAAATTCAAAGCCACATTCTCCGCCAATGCGATCAACTCCGGGGCGTAACAGCGGCACATATCCGGAAATCTGGGACCTAAGCTTTCATCGTTGGGACCAAACAAGGGATTTGAACCCAGAAGGTTGATATGATCCGAGATAACCATGATGTCTCCGGCCTTGTATATGGGATTCAAACCGCCGCAGGCATTGGAGACGACCAGGGTGTTGATGTCCAGAGCTTTCATAACGCGTACCGGGAAAGTAACCTGTTTGAGATCATATCCCTCGTAATAATGGAATCTCCCCTGCATGGCTACTATCTTCTTGCCGGAAAGCTCTCCGAAGATCAAAAACCCGGCGTGACTCTCCACGGTCGATACCGGGAAATGAGGAATCTCTTTATAGGAGATTTTGGTCTCCACCTTGATCCCTTCGGCTAAAGAGCCCAAGCCGGTCCCCAGTATGATGCCGATTTGAGGATTAAATTTGGTTTTGCTGCGGATGAACTCTACTGCCTGGTTTATGTTTTCCTTAAGAGTACCTGTATTTTTTTCCGTCATTTCAATATCCTCACAAAATCATGAATAGCTTTTTACGGTTACCTAGTTTTATCCGATTCCGATTTGGGTTGACCTTTGCTTGCCGCAGTTTTAAGTTCTTCTTTATTCGATTGATCTTCAGCTTCCATTGATTCCAAAAGCTTCAACTGCGTTTCCAACATGGACTTCAGTCTCAAGATGTATTCCCGCTTCAGATTTTTCAGCTCGGAGATCTCCTTTTTCAAACCGGAGAGGACATGATAAGTCTCCTCCAATCCTCTCTCGCTTTTCATCTTTGCCTCCCTTAAGACAAGCTGGGCTTCCTTCTCGGCATTCTTCCTCAGATCCTCGGCTGACTTCTGAGCGGTCAAAAGCACCTCTCTTAGATTCCCCTCCAAGTCCTTGTATCCCCCTAAAGACGTTTCCATGCTTTGAATTTTTTCCTTCATCCGGTGGTTTTCCAAGGTCAACTCCTCCAGCGTGGATGTCACCATCTCAAGAAAAGACTCCACCTCGGAGGTATCATATCCTCTTAAAGATTTACCGAACTTCTGATTTTTTATGTCGACCGGCGTTATTTTCAATTTTATCCCTCCTGCTTTACTTCATTTTAAACTCTTTTATCGGCAGAATTGCGCAAATATTATCCTCTTTTTGAAATCGACTTATCAAACCTCACTCGTTTGATCTATCATCTCCACTTTTTAGATTCTTCGTCCCGATTTCATCGGGACTCAGAATGACAATGGTGTGTTTTTATGGGTTATGACACACCCACATTGTGGAGAGGGGGATAGAGGGGTTGAGGTCTTAAGAACTTCTGGATCCGAATATTCCGGTTCCTATCCTCACCATGTTCGAGCCTTCCTCTATCGCCACCTCAAAATCACCGGTCATTCCCATAGAAAGATAGCGCATCTCCACGTTAGGAATCTTGGCACTTTCTATCTCATCAAAAAGGACTTTTAGTCTCTTGAAGCAGGGTCGGGTTGCTTTTGGATCGTCGGAAAAAAGCCCGATGGTCATCAATCCTTTTATTATTATTCCCTCCAATTTCGAAATCGATTCGACCAAAGGTACGGTTTGTTCCGGCTCCACTCCGAATTTGGTCTTTTCACCGGAGGTGTTCACCTCCACCAACACCTCCATCGTCTTTCCCTTCTCCAGTGATCTTTTGGAGATCTCTTCCGCTAGATGCACACTATCCACCGATTGGATTAAGTCAAAAAGCTCTAATGCTTTTTTTACTTTGTTAGTCTGGAGATGACCCACCAAGTGCTTTTCCACCTTTTCGGTTATCTTTTTGAACTTCTCTTCGGCCTCCTGTACCCGATTCTCTCCGATGATCTTCACTCCCAATTCAATCGCCTCTTTTATTCTTGCCGGTTCTACGGTTTTGGTTACCGCTACCAGCTTGATCTCGTCTTTCCCCCTGCCGCTTTTTTCCGCTGCTTTGCGGATACGTGATTCGATCTCTTTTAAATTTGCTTCTATGCTCGACATCTTAACCAACCAATATAATAACTACATTCATAAAAAAACAACAAAATTCTTAAGCTCAAAATTGAAAATTAGATAAGGGCGGGATATTCGTATGAACGCTTACGCGATTCCCGCCCCTATGACTAAAATCATTTGTCCCTCACTGAGCAGGGCATCCAGTCCTGCGTATGAGGCACAGGATAAAACGCAGACTAAAGTCTGCGGCTACAAAATGAAACCTTCAATAAATTTACAAAGTGCCTAATAAGTTATTGTCTTCTCTTTTGGAAATTTGAACGGATATGATATTGTTTTTCAAAGAATCATCCCCATCCAATAGCACGCGAATGTAGTTGTCCGAAAGGCCGGTGAGCTTGCCGGTTTTTCGATCTTTTCGATTTTCGATCAAAACGTCCAATTTTTGTCCGATGAAACGGTCGATGAAACTTATCCATTTTTCTTTTCCTAAGTCGTGCAAAATCCCGCTTCTGTGGTGAATCACCTCCGGCGGGATTTTATACGGCATCCGGGATGATGCGGTTCCTTTTCTGTCGGAATAACTAAAAACATGCAGATAGTTCACAGGGGAGGAACGAATAAATTGGCAGGTGTTTTCGAACTGTTGATCGGTTTCCCCCGGAAAGCCAACGATCACGTCTGCGCCGATCAAGACACCGGGAATGGCTTGGTTTATGCGCTCTACGATATTACGGTATTCTTCTGCCGTATAATCCCTTTGCATTTCGGAAAGTATGGAATCGTCCCCGCTCTGGAGGGGTATATGAAGATGACGGCAGACTCGATTTGACTGCGAAATAAAATCTATCAGCTCCTGTGAAATTTCCTTCGGCTCGATGGAACTGTATCTTATCCTTTCCACGCTGGTTTGTTTCAGTATTTCTTGCGAAAGCCCGGTCAGATTCATGATATCCCGGTGATATCGACCGACATGTACGCCGGTTAAAACTATTTCCTTGTAGCCATTTCCGACTAAAGTATCGATCTCCGCTATGACCTCGTCGACCTTCCGGCTTCTTTCTTTTCCCCGGGCAAAAGGGACGATACAATAGGTACATTTTTTTTCGCATCCATCCTGAATTTTCACCAACGCGCGGGTATGTTTTGCCAGACCTTTGACCCCAAAGCCAAAAGTAGAATCTTCTTTTTCAGTCTCCCTTTCTTTGACCCTTGCTTCTTGGTCCACCATTTCCGCCACCATAGCCGGCAGCTTCCCTTTCTCTTCCTGTTTGACCACTAGACTGACACCCGGAAGGCCTTGCAGAAATTCTTTCTCCATTTGAGCGTAACAGCCGGTGACGACAATCTTTGCATCGGGTGATCTTCTTTTTGCCCGGTAGATTGCCTGTCGTGAACTGTAGTCGCTCTCCTTGGTGACGGTGCAGGTATTGATTATGCAGACATCTGCCTGTTCAGAAAAATCCACCCGCTCGAAGCCGAAAACTTCCAGCTTTTCCGCTATGGCTTCGGTTTCGTATTGGTTAACTTTGCAGCCGATGGTAAAGAGTGCCATTTTCATTTTGTTTATACCTACTATGTTTTGAAGCAGTTTTAATTACTTATACGATATGCTTCGGAACTCCCTGAGTCTTTTATTCTTATCATAGATTCATAGTTGTAGTTTTCCTTAACGATTTTGAACCTAGGAATTGAAATTTTGAATTTTTCCCTTTTCGTTTTGAATTTCATTTACAGGTTGGTAAATGCTGATCTCTTAAAAATCTTTAGGCCGGATGAATCCGACCACTACGGATTCACCCTTTTCCTTGGATAACTTCACGTTACGGATTGTGTGGGGATACAATCCTGAAATATCCTAAGACCTGTCACCGGATGGAACGGATTAAACGGATAAAGTAAGACAGAATTTTTTCATCCGTTCCATCCATTAAATCCGTTGACAACTTCACTTTCTGTATTTATAATTCAATTGCCATTGTGCGTCTGCCGATTAATCTTATGATAGAGGAAAACCGTGGATATAGAAAGAAAAATCTCCACCCGCTTGAAAAACCTGGGAGAATATGTGTTCTTTGGCGTGGCAGAAGCTAAAAAGAAAGCGGTTCAGAGCGGAAAGGATATAATTGACCTGGGAGGGGGCAATCCGTATCTTCCGCCTCATCCCAAAATCATAGAGGCGCTGAAAAAAGAGGCGGACGTGCTGGAAAACCACAGGCATCCGCTATATCAGGGTATACCTGAACTAAGAACGGCGGCCTCCAACTGGATGAAGAGACGATTTGGAGTGGATGTTGACCCGGAAGCTGAGATTTTCATCCTTTTGGGTTCCAAGGAGGGGCTGGCGCATGTGAGCTGGGCATTTATCAATCCGGGAGATGCGGCACTAATTCCCGATCCGGCTTATCCGGTTTACGAAAGAGGAGCGGTTTTGGCAGGCGGGAAGATTGTTCTTTTGCCACTTTTAAAGGAGAACTTTTGGTTTCCTGATTTCAGTAAAATAGCGAAGAAGGATTTATCCAAAGCCAAGCTGTTGTTTTTGAATTATCCCAATAATCCTACCGGAGCATTGGCGGATAAAGATTTTTTGAAAAAGGCAGTCGATTTTGCAAAAAAGAATGAGCTGATCATCTGCCAGGACATGGCTTATTCGGAGATCACATTCGACAAAGCCAAGTCGTTGAGCATATTTCAAATCGACGGTGCTAAAGATAACTGTCTGGAGTTTTTCTCTTTCTCCAAAACCTACGGAATGACCGGCTGGAGATTGGGCTTTGTCGCGGGAAACAGCAAACTGATAGAAGCGTTAAAGAAAGTGGAGGTAAGCATCAACTCCGGCGTTTTCCATGTCTTGCAAAAAGCGGCGGTGGTGGCACTTTCTTTGGAGGAGCAGGATATAGATCAAGTTCGCCTGACGTATCAAAGGAGAAGGGACATTCTGGTGGAGGGATTGAAAGCGTTGGGATGGGAGGTGGAAAAGCCAAAAGGGAGCATATTCGTTTGGGCTTCACCGGTGGGAGCAAAATTCGCCCATGATTTGGATTCCAAGCAGATAGCGAATCTGTTGATTGAGAAAACCGGAATAATAACCACACCGGGAGCGGGTTTGGGTCCATCCGGTGAAGGATATTTAAGATTCTCTCTGATTGCGGATGAGGAAAGATTAAAAGAAGCGGTGCAGAGGATAAAGTCACTGCATATGTAATATCAATACTAGCGGGTCGGATAAATCCGACCGCTACAAATTAAATTTGTCGTGGCTCGATTTATCAAGCCCATGATATACTGATACCTTAAGAAGCAAGGGAGGGCTGAAAATGAAAAATATATCATTGCAAAGCATCGGGTTGGTCGTTCTTTTAAGCATTTTATTATCCTTATCCTGTGGTGGAAAAGTAATCACCCGCCCAAATCAGACAAATTTCCAATTTACCATTAATGGAGTGGTGGTAAAGGATATGAACTTGAACAAAGATATTGTTTATTTTGCGGTTTTACGTGATTCGGTTGCCTTTGATAGTGCAGTGGTTAAAGTCGGTAACGATACCATAGCTTATCAGGGGAATGGAATTTACAGAAAGGAAGCAACGAACCTTTTCAATTTTGGACAGAGCGTTTCTATCACGATAACCTCGACTAAGGATAATTTCAGCCTGACAGCTTCTCGTCACATTCCAGGGAGCTTTAATATTAATGATCTACCCTTGGCTGGTGATACCCTAAATCCGGCAGGGGAAAGCGTCCCTTTCACCTGGGACGTTTCCAGCAATGCCTCTGGTTACTTTTTTAGCGTTATCCGACCGGATACGACACCGGGAGTGGTCGGTTATACAGCATTAGATGATCTCAATGATAGATCGGAAACAATCCCTGTGGATGCTTTTAGAACCAGTCAAGGCACCTTAGTATATGGAAGATACGAAGTCTATGTTATCGCTTACAATCAGAGTTTTACGAATTACCAGGGAATGATATTCGAATTACCTGCAGGGCTGTCTGTTGATAATTTGGAAAATGCAAATGGAATTATTGGAGCTGGAGTTGTCGCTCAAAAGAAGCGTATTAGCGTAGTTACCCAATAATATGGAGCTTTAAAATAAGGAGAAAAGTGTATGTCCTTCTGTCCTAAGTGCAGGTACGAATACAAAGAAGATATTAAAGAATGTCCGGATTGTGGTGTTCCATTAGTCGATAAACTTCCGGATGATACTCCCAGGAGTGTGAACTATGTCCCGGTTAGAACACTTCCTTCCCGCCTCTATGCAGAAATGCTGCAGGAGGCATTGAAAAAAGAGGGAATACCCTCCATAATAAAAGGGGATGATGTGGGGATCATGCTGGGAAGTTACAGCACCACCTCCCCGGTGACGATTACCATCTGGGTACAAGAGGAGGATGTGGAGAAGTGCGAAGAGATCGCAGACCAGATGCTGGACCATATTTAAGAGTTTAGAGTGGAGAGTAAAGAGGAAAGAGGAAAGAGTTTAGAGTTTAGAGTAAAGAGTTGAGAGCTAAAAGCTAAAAACAAACCCTAACAACTAACACCTTCCGCCTTAAACCCAATTCATGCCCTTCTGTCCTAATTGCCGATTTGAATATAGACCTGAGATATGGGAATGCCCGGACTGCGGAGTCCGTCTGGTGGACAAGCTGCCGGATGAGGGAATCCCCAAAAGAGAAAAAGATGATACCGCACAGAATGTCAATTACGTTCCTCTGCGGAGTCTGCCTTCACGTCTTTATGCGCAGATGCTCCAGGAAGCTTTGGAAAATGAAGGTATACCATCCCTGATAAAAGGTGACGAGGCTGTTTTCAGGGCGACAACCAGCCACCTCCCGGTTTCAAAGGTAATGATCTGGGTGCGGGAGGAGGATCAGGAAAAAGCTCAAGCAATAGCAGACCAGATGTTCGATCACATTTAAGAGTTTAGAGTAACGAGCAAAGAGTATAGAGTTAAGAGCAAAGAGCAAACCCTAACACCTAAAACCTAAATCATGCCCTTCTGTCCCAAATGTCGATACGAATACAAACCTGAGATATGGGAATGCCCGGACTGCAAGGTTCGTCTGGTGGAAGAACTGGAGGAAGAAGAATCAGAAGACGAACCAATAACAGAAGAATCAACTGAAAGTGAAGACGAGGAATCTGTTCAAAACACAGATTTTGTCCCTCTGGCATGTTATAAATCCCGCTTCTCTTCGGATTTCCTTCAGGAAGCTTTGGAAAAAGAGGGGGTCCGTTCGATTATTATTAATAGAGATGACATCGTTAGGGTAACGGACACTCGCTTTCCTGTTTCCAGGTTGATCATCTGGGTTCAGGACAAGGATTTTGAAAAAGCAAAAGAAATATCGAAACATGCGTTTGAGAATATCTGATCTTCATTATTACAATCCCGCTAACAACAATCTTCAACACTTTCGCTAAGTTTATTTACCGATAAATAAATTTGGGTTCTGTAGTTCTGTAGTAATGGTCGTGCTTGTTTGACTTTAAGAGCTGGCAAGTTTTGCCACTACAATTTCTAAAAATTTCTAATTTACTGCCCATAGGTGTCGATAAATCCATTGTATGGATTTTATCAAAGAGGGGAATATGCCTAAACCCGGGTTTGATTCTGAATTTTCAAATGAAATAGCGAAAGCTGAAGTTGATCCGGTGGTGCTGGATTCGATTAGGAGACTGAACCAACTACTTAATAATACGTTGAAAAGCCTGCTGATATACCCCAAGAACAATCCCCTTCCCAAAGAGTTCAAGAAGAAGCTCTACTTTAACTTAAACGAGTTTTTGGATACCTACGACGAGCTGAAGCTGGAGGTAGAGCCGGCGCAGATGTTATACGAGGGAAAGACTGTGTTTGAGGATGGTGAGAGGGAAGAGGGGATGGCTTACATTCTGCACAAAGACGGGATTAGGGAACTGGCTTTTCTCAAAGGTTTGGACCAGAGCGAAATCGACGACTTCATCGAAGTGATGGAGATCGGATTAAGCACCGGGGAGCTGGAGGAAGACTTGGTTACCATGCTGTGGGAAAAAGACTTCAACCATATAAAGTATCTGGTGGTGGACGATCTTTTGGACGTACAAGTTCCTTCTGCCGAAGAGATACCGGACAGCTGGAATTTTCACCAGCTTTTTTCATCAGAGATAGCGGTTCCCGAACAAAAAACCAGTACGGATATCGAAGCAGAATTTCAAAAAAGACAGGAACAAAACAAAGAGATTTTACAGAAATTGAAAGAATATTCTGCGGAGGAGATCGAAAACATTCAGAAGCTTTTGGAATTGGATGACGGGCGTCAATCCTTAGAGGAGTTTTTCGACATATTGACTGAAATCTGGATGGTTGAATCGGATTTTGCCGAGTTCAACCTGATGATGGAGGCGGTGGAGAAAATCCTGAGTGCGCTCATCAACATTGCCGATTTCTCTTCGGCTACCAGAGTGATGAACTGGTTTAGGAAATTCGAAGAGACGATGTTCACCTCAGATTCATCTCAAAATTCCCTTGATGTGAAAAAGATGGAGAGAACCAGGAAAGCAATAGATCAAGCCGGGGAAGAGGAGAAGATCGAGAAGATCACCCAGATTCTGAACGAGAAGGAAAACGTAGATTTAACTGCGACCAAAGCGTATTTACTTTCCCTGAACTTAAACTCGATTTCTCCCGTCCTGCATATGCTCAGAATGCTTAAAGAATTTCAGGCGCGCAGGATGGTGTGCGATCTATTGGCAGCGAAAGGCAAGAACAAACTGGAGATAATAAAGGAGGGATTATCCGATAAGCATTGGTATGTGGTACGGAATGTGATCTGGGTCATTGGGAGTATCGGCTCAGCCGAGGGAGTGAAATACCTAAAACCCTTGATTCATCATCCGGATCTGAGGATAAGAAAGGAGATCATCACCTCCCTGATCAAAATACCCGGACCAGAGGCGGGAGTTGTTTTAACCCTGCTTTTGGAGGATGAGGATAAAAGGATTCGCAGTCTAACCTGCAAGGGCTTGACCAAAAGAAAGGAGAAAGGTGCTTTACCGGTCTTGACGAAACTTTTGAAAGACGTAGAGTTCAGAGACAAATCTCCGGACGAAAAGAAGCATTTGCTCGAATCGTATGTGTCTATCGGTGGAAATGAAGCCATCCCGCTTTTAAACAAGATGATTAACAAGCGAAGCTGGCTGAAAAGAGACAAGCATAACGAGACCCGCGTGTTTGCCATCGGGGCTTTAGGGTTGATCAATTCGGACGAAGCCAAGGATGCTTTGATTTCCATCAGCAAGAAGAGAAACAAAATCCTGAGAAAAACCTGTGAGGATACGTTAAGGCGGATGGAATTGCGTCAGGTTAGGGGAAGGGAAAACAATTCCTCTCCTCCAGTTTGATTAAATCCCAAAGGAGAACGTTTGACTTTATCAACTTCAATCTACAATAAAGAAAAAGGCATTTCCGAAGAGCAAAAGTTTACCCCCAGGCAGAAATCCTATTTGCAGGAACAGGGAAAGAGCCTGGTTAATCAGCTTTCCGTCTCCATCCGCATTGCCTCGATTTACGACCGAGAAAACTCGGTTTATCTCAGGCAGATGGAGAACTTTTACGCTTGGGTCTCGTCTCTTTTGGAAAAAGAGCAGGCGATAGCTCTGAAATCGAAACAGGGCTATCTGTTTGTGAATGAGATCAGATTGAAATTCAGCTTCGATGGCTATGTTTCCAGCAAGTTCATTATGGAGACCTTCAGGAAGCTCGGTTTTGAGAGCTTAGTTATCGAGGCAGCGGTGACCCTGCAGGAGCTGAGCGAGTTTGTCTTTGTTTTGATCCAGGACTACGGCGAGGGGGAGGATACATTTGAAAGATTACAGAAGAGGATGCTCTCCTCCGACCTTTTGCATATCCGGGTGGAGAAATTTGCCACCGATTGGGACTCAGGAGACGATTCCTCGCCGGAGGTTCAAAAAAAAAGAAGCCAAAAGGAGGTTCTTTAAAACCATCTCCGTTGCCCAGGAGATGGTGGAGTCGGCCAAAACCGGACGCAGCATTAATACCACCAAAAGCAAAAGAGCCATTCAGTTTTTAATCGACCAGCTCATCAAAAACGAGACCAACCTGATGAGCCTGACCGCTATCAAGAACTTCGATGAGTATACCTTTGCCCACTCGGTCAACGTGTGCATCCTTTCCGTCTCCCTGGGCGCCAGGCTGGGACTTTCCAAAGGCAAATTAAGCGAGCTGGGATTCGCTGCTTTGTTTCACGACATCGGCAAGGTAAGATTGCCCCTGAACATACTGAATAAACCGGGGGAATTGGATGAAGAGGAGTGGAAGGAAGTGAGAAAGCACCCCATACATGGAGTTAAAACCCTTCTCTCCAAGCGCAGCATAGACCGGTTCTCCACCCGGGCGATGGTAGTCTCATTCGAGCATCATCTAAGACTTGATCTTTCCGGTTATCCCCCGCTCAGTTTTAAAAAGGAAATAAATCTGTGCAGCCGCATAGTCACCATTGCAGACGTTTACGACTCCATGACCTCAGGGCGGGTTTACACCAAGACCCCCTTGACCCCGGATGAAGCCTTAAGAAGAATGCTGGCGGAGGAGGGGAAAACTTTTGATCCGGTACTGTTGAAGGTATTCATAAACATGCTAGGTATTTATCCGGTTGGCTCGGTAGTGATTATGGACACCGGTGAAGTGGGGGTAGTGATGAAAGCCAATCCGGTGGAACTCTCCCGTCCAGAGGTGGCGATCATCGCCGATAGAAGCGGGAAGAAAGACAAAATCGAGATAATGGATTTAACCAAAACCGACGAGGTCACGGGCAAATACACCCGCACTATCCTCAAAACCATCGACCCCAGGCAGTATGATCTGGATATTGCCAGATACATATATTAAAAGTAAAGAGTACAGAGTATTGAGTTTTGAGGCAAAGCAGAATGTTTCTAAAGCGGAATTTTGACCACAATTCTCATAGCTATCCCCCCGTTAAATTCAGGCACCAGGCTGATAGGTAAATCCCTCACTTCCTCCCTGTCAAAATTGTAAAGATGGGCATCCACGTAAGCATCGAACATGCTTAGGAAGACCACCCCGGCGGTGATCCACAAAAACAGGTTTCGCCGATCCTCGTAAAATTGATATTGATCAAATTCCCACAGTCTTTCTGAATAGGGGTAATTTGGATTTTGGAAATTCTTCTTATGGGTATTCGCCCGGCTCCATTCAATGGCAGCCAAGGTGATGAAGGTGGTCTCAGTTCCAAACACCACTAAGCCTTTCAGATATTTATGATTATAGAATTGCCCGCCCCCTGGGATAACCACAGATCTTAGGAGTGCCCCGGTGGGGGATTTCTTTCCCCTCAGGCTGTCGGAGAGAACCGTTCCGATTGTATCCGCTGCCACAGCTTTTTGCCCCCAAGCTCGACTTACACCTGTGATTAAAGATAATTCCAATAACAATAAAAGTAAAAGTAAGCTTTTCTTCATTTTCCTCGATTTTGCTAATATCATAAAAGAGACGTAACTGACAACAAAAAGATAAGAATCGGAGCAATTATATACAAGAAAATTTTAAGATGTCGGAGTATAAACCTTAAGTCTCGTGGATTTCTTATAAACTGAAGCTTTACTCCCAAAATGAGTTCAAAATGTCTTGACTAATCGTATATATGAAATATATAAGGAGCATGAGAGGAGTCAGATGAATCAGGCGATTTCCGTTTCAGATAGGCTGAAGGCACTTTTAACCCAGCAAACCAGAGTGGTGGTTTTAACCGGAGCAGGTATTTCTGTGGAAAGCGGAGTACCCACTTTTCGAGGTGAAGAGGGGTTGTGGAAGAAATTCAAGCCGGAGGAGTTGGCAACTTTCGAGGCTTTCATGGCTAATCCCCGGCTGGTATGGGAGTGGTATGAATACCGGCGAAAGATAATCGAGGAGATAAAACCTAATCCGGGGCACCTGGCACTGGTCGATTTCCAGAAACATTTCGAAAGATTCGACTTAATCACCCAGAACGTGGATGGACTGCATCATCAGGCGGGATCAAAGAACGTGATCGAGCTGCATGGCAACATAAAAAGGAACAAATGCATAAGCTGTGGGAAGAGATATGAGTCGCTGGATGAGGTCCTCCCGGGGATACCCCCTCAATGTCCCTGCGGCGGCAACATCCGCCCGGATGTGGTCTGGTTCGGAGAGATGCTCCCCCAGGATGCGATTCACTATGCGTTTGAAATGACATCCAAATGTGACCTTTTCTTCTCCGTCGGAACCTCCGCCGTGGTTCATCCGGCTGCATCGCTCCCCTTGAGCGCTCGAAAAAACGGAGCCTATGTGGTGGAGGTCAATATATCACCAACGGAGATCTCGCATATGGTGGATGAAAGTTTATTCGGGAAAGCGGGTGAGGTTTTACCATTATTAATTAAAGCATTTAAATGAATATAACATAGCCAGATTTTAAAAGGCAACTTTGGATTTTTCGAAATTATTATCTATCAGGATATAAACTGTATTTTAAAATGACTTGAAATGAACGGAAGCATATCCCTGGTACGAATACCCGATAGACCTGATTCACATCTCAGAGATTATATTTTCATCGTTTTTGCTGGTCTGGTTGTTTTCTCACCCAGCTTATTTCACTCTTTTGTCTCGGATGATTTCTATTGGATAAGTCGCGGTACCAATCTGTCTTTTAAGGATTTATTCCACAATTTTGAAGGCGCTAGTTATAATAGATTTCGCCCATTACATCCGTTTTTTTTCTCTGTTTTATATCGATTCTTTGGATTGTCGCCTTTGGGGTATCATCTCAGTAGTATATTGATACATGTTTTCAATGCTTTACTATTCTATCGCTTGATTTTATATATCTCTCTGAAAAAAGAGATCGCATTATTGGCAACCGTCATATTTGTCACCCATTTTGCTAATGAGGAAACAGTCTTTTGGATATCTAGTAATTGTGTCTTGTGTAGCTGGTTTTTTTCTTTGCTATGTATTTTAACATTCTTAGAATGGTTAAAACGTAAAAGTCTTTGGTTTTACTTCTTGTCCCTGGGGACAGCAACTATTGCATTCTTCTTTAGAGAAGATGCTTTGGTTTTACCTTTGATCCTCTTGCTGCTTATGGGATTGGAACTTCTTCGATCAAAACAAGAAATTAGGAAGGATTTCAATCACAGCTCATCATCGACGAGCATCTTAAGTTTAGCACCATTTTTCCTCTTGGTTCTTGTCTACCTGTATCTTAGAAGTATTAGTTTATCAGATCTATATTTTGCTTCTCTTATTTCTTTGAATCCTATCAATGCTATAAGAAACTTTGCCTATTTCCTTTTCAATCTTACCCTCCCTCTAAGGCTTATTTTCGATGTGCTGGGGTATCAGCATTCTCAAGCAATAAATTCTACGGTAAACAGTATAGATTCCAACTGGTTGATGGTCGTAGCCAGTTTATTGGTCGTAACGTTTTCAATCCCGGTTATTTGGTTATGGTTCAGGAAAGCCAGCAATGATTTGAAGCAACTTGTGGTTATGTTCATAATTCTCCTGTTGCCTTGCCTTTTCACGAAAGGATATGGACTTAGATTCACTTATATGCCTCTTTTGGGATTTGCACCCCTTTCCTCTTATCTTCTATTACATTTAATCAAAAGAATCAATAAGTATAACCGCAGGTTAGAAAAACATTATATATTTGTCGCTTTAATCATTATTATAATATTAAATTTCCTCATCTTGTTTGAGCGACAGCGGTGGTGGAGAGAAGCAAGTAGGATTTGTCAAGAAACAATAACCCATGCGGGAACAGTTATGTCATCCCTGCCTGAGGGCTCAACCGTTTGCTTTATGGGATTGCCTGTCCGATCACATGGTGCTTATATTTTCAATAATGGCTTTATAGAAGCCATGAGTTTGTACTATCCCTCGTATAACAGTGCGATAACAGTGGAAGACAGCAATGAACCTGGTACACAAGAGGAAGAGGTTGTGAGAAATCATCATGAATTCAAATATGACAACGGTGAGTTTTTTCAGTTGTTTTAAAGGGGAGATAGCAAAATTCAGTGGAGCAATTTCAGTGGTCCAATTAATCGGGCGTATTTGCTTCGAGAATGAATTGAGCCAATAAAGCCAATCATCACCTCATCCAGAAATTCTTAAGATAGATATTGTGGCTAGCTGATTCATCGAGCAATTTGCTCAATAAATTGAGCAACTACAATGGATTAGCACAATTATGATAATCCCAATGAGAGATTTTGTGGTTGCCTGTTTCATCAGGCACAAAAACGCTCGATAAATCGAGCAACTACAATCGATGAATAAAAGATCTATCATGATATTAAACGACATCAAAGAGAGAATAGACAAAGCATACTCGCTTTTGGAAAAATGTATTGTCTGTCCCAGAGAGTGCAGGGTCAACCGATTGAAGGGGGAGACTGGTTTTTGCGGAATCGGCTTGAATCCCCGGGTGGCAAGCTATAACGTACATCACGGGGAGGAACCACCCATTTCCGGCACCAAGGGCTCGGGAAACATTTTCTTCTCAGGCTGTAACATGAGATGTACATATTGTCAGAATTTCCCCATCAGTCAGCTGAGAAACGGAAAGGAGATCACCACCCAAAAACTCGCAGAGGTGATGCTTTATCTTCAATCCAAAGGATGCCACAACGTAAACTTCGTCACCCCTTCGCACCTTATTCCCCAAATCATCCAGGCTCTCTTTTGGGCTGGGGAAAAAGGTTTTAATCTTCCTTTAGTATACAATACCTCGGGATATGACAGCCTTAAAGCATTGAAACTGCTGGATGGGATAATTGATGTATACCTTCCGGATATGCGATATTCGGACAATTCCATCGCCAAAGAACTCTCCTCGGTGGAGAATTACGTGGAGATCAATCGCCTGGCGATAAAGGAGATGTATCGGCAGGTGGGGAAATTGGTAACCGACAAACATGGCATCGCTCTGAAGGGATTGATCATCAGACATCTGATCCTACCGCAAAATCTAGCGGGGAGCGAAAGGACTTTTCAGTTCATTTCGCGGGAGATTTCAGAAGAGACCCATCTGAGCCTGATGGGGCAATATTTCCCCAGCTTTAAGGCGGGCGAATGCGTATCAATAGACAGGAAAATCACCCCCGAGGAATATGAATCCGCAGTGGAAAGCTTTTTTAAGTCGGGCTTTAGTCGGGGATGGATGCAAGAGGGTTCGACTTTTCCTACAGTTCCGAAGGCGAAGTCGAAGAAGAGGATATAAGCATGAATTTCCATAGGTGGAAGAATACGATATTGGTAATGCTGATGGCGTTGCTTCTTTCCGGTTGTGCCTATTATAATACCTTTTATAATGCAAAGAGAAGCTTTAAAGAAGGAGAGAAGGCACAGAAGAACGCAACTGCCGCTGCCAGACAAAATATGGGCAAAACCCAATATGAGGATGCCATAAAGAAGGCCTCCAAGGTTCTCACCTTTTATCCCAAAAGCAAATGGGCGGATGACGCTTTATTTTTAATGGGGAAAGCTTATTTCAACATGGGGGAATATGTTAAAGCCAAGAGGAAGTTTGAAGAGCTGGAGCAGAGCTTCCCCAAGAGCAAACTATTGGATAACTCTCACTATTTTATCAGCTTGTGCCAGTATAATCTGGGGGAAAAAACGGAAGCGGTTAACTCGATGAACGAGTTGTTGGATTCCAAAAAAACCGATAAAAAAAGAAAGGGGCAAGTCTCCTTTTGGATAGGGGAGATTCAATTCGAGAATAAAGAATATGACGATGCCATAACCTACTATGAGAAAACCTTGAAAGAGTTTGATCCGGATACTCTATCTGCCCTCACCC
>JBDROD010000165.1:0-2869 GCA_043810415.1 Candidatus Zixiibacteriota bacterium
TGACCACAAATCCCCGGTACGCATACAATCGGTACAAAAGATGGCTGTCCGCCTCCAGCTCGAAATCGGGGGTGATGTTCCCCACCGCCTTTCCCACTTCGGCGAGACTTAGTGTAAAATGAACCTCCGTTGTGTCCTGGGTAACAATGTCTGCGATTTCTTTAGTAGGGTTATCGTTGGCATATCCCTCCTTGAAAACGGAGATCGTATGGGTTCCCACCGGAATACTGTTGAAAAATACATGGGGGGTTAACTCGGTTTGGGGTTGATTGTCGATGCAGATGGTGGCTCCTTCGGGATCGGAGGTCACTTTAAGTGTACCTTTAGTCGGTTCCAGCAGGTCAAATCTCACCGAATCAAATCCGTTTTCCATAACCGATATCGAAACAGAATCGGGAGCGGTGATAAAACCCTCCTTGATGACCGAGATGACATGTTCTCCTACCGGCACATCCCTAAGAGTGTCCGGGGTCACCAGTCCGGTGAGAGCATGATCCAAAAGGATATCACCACCCGGAGGATTGGAACTCACCCAGATGGAGCCGAATTTTTCGGTGTGAAGAAGATTTTTGGTACTGCAAGTACACCAGGTGGTCAATAGTGGTATCAGTAACAAAATGAGAATTGCCCACCATCCGCTGAATTTTGTTTTTTTCTTTCTTCCCAACTGAATATTCATAGTTTTCTGCATCCACCTTTTTATCTATTATATAACGAACCAAATAAAATAAAAATGGATATATTCTGAAGATTTAGCGAACCATCCACTCAGGTAAGTTGATATTCAGGGGAGAATATGAACGGTACTTTTAACTGATCGCTTTTCTGACAGCCCCATTTTCACGGAACTGCCCGAAAAGTAATATAGAGTATAATCGACCGATAGACTGTTGGCAGCTATATCGGACTTCAAATCTTAAGTCTGCTTTACCCAGCTGAGCTTTCTGTACATCACGTACAAAGCTGAAGCCATGATAAGCAGGACCAGAATGATCAATCCCCATTCGCTGGTGACTGGAGTCTGGCGGGCAGTTAAATAGAAATGCAGGAACATGGAAACGCCTCCGTATTTGGATTCTACAGTGATTTTCCACTTTCCCTGCCCTACGCTGCGGGGCAAAACATCCAGAAGGACCAGTGCCTGCTCTGAAGGATTCAAATTGATTGTGATTAACGTGGTGGCGGAATCGCCGCAGAATGGTCCAGCACAGTATTCCCTCCACCAGTCCGCCGGGGTAGAGGGATATTCGTACAGCGACACGTAAAAACTATCTGCCTGGGTTCCCGTGTTTGTTATCTGGGATACAAACTGCACTTTCTCACCGACCCGGCAGGCATTTAAGGAGTCACCCGAATAGGTGAAATCAAAACTGAAAAGCGCTGCTTGAGCTTCCTGCCCGGCAAACAGGTTCCCCAGAAGAACCAAAACCACCATTGCCCCTAAAGTCAACCAGGAATTCTTATATCCTTTCATCTATCCTCCCTTGGGTTTAGTATTTCAGATTCCATTAAGAATAACCCACCCCTTTATTGATCATCCTCTGCCTGCGCTTGGTGAAAATAACCTCCTTGGAAATAGGTTAATCGCACCCTTTCAACGGTGCCGGTCCAGATCGATAAAGATAATTTATCAAATAGATTATGTCCGCCACGTCTATCAGGCAATCCCGGTTGCAATCTCCCCTGCCGTACGGATTGGGTGCCGTCCCTCCTCTATACAGATAGCTTAACAAGAACACCACATCCGCCACATCTACCACCATATCTCCGGTGCAATCTCCGAAAACATAGGTGGGGAAAAGACCTGCAAAGGCACAGGTAAACACCGGCTTACCCAAATAATAATCGCTCTGCACAAAAACCACTACCTGACATTTTTTGTCTACCCAGCTGGCGTCCAAAACGTAACTCTGGGAGTCGGCGAAAACCTCCCCCGGACCGATGCTGAAAGCTATCCCATTATAGTCGGGCAACATCTTCCTGACGATATCTTGCAGACTATCCTGGCTCATCCAATGGTAGTGCATATGGCTCTCGGTTATGGCGTAACGCAGGTGCGCATCGGCATGGGTAAAGGTATCCAATGCTGCCACCCAGGTTTTGACCTTCAGAAACCGGCTGGTCGAATCATACAGAACGTCTACTCGTAGGGTACAGGGTGAGATGTTCGCGCCGGGCATCATCGTCTCCTGATTATAAGCCCCCAGGTAACAACCAAAGGTACTGCTGCTGCCGCCGCCACAAGTTCTCTTGCCATCGATCTTAGCCGTAGGAGTGCCGGTGACCCCATAATAGCTTGACCTTCCTACGTCATCCGCATTCTGGAACGGATCACTCCTCAGATGATATTCCAGAACCGCGAGACTATCACCTTTCAATTTCTTCAAAGAATCTGCAGCAACTGCTGCATAAGGGCAATAACTTCAATTGGTGGCGGTGAATATCTCCAACAAGACCCGATTTCGAAGCACCCCGGCTTTAGATAAAAAACCTGCTTCATTTTGGGGATTAACGGAAAACTGTTCGGAAATACACCCAATCTCGGCCGGCGAGGAATCGGCCCATAATGAAGCACCCCATAACAAAATCATCAGCGCTGCCAAACCTACTAAATATCTTTGTTTTTGTAACATTACACCTCCTTGAAGGTAAGATAATTTTAGCATCAAAAGAAAGTCAGTTATTCTCTCCACATGTTTTCAGCTTGTTTATCCCACCAATTCAATTCCATGGTATCTATTGTTTTGCGTTCATCGCTTTCCCGGGTTCATGCACCTTTTACTCAACCATGTAACATCCTGGATCCGGTGGTAAAAAGCTATTGAAGAGATACCCGATCAAATATACCACGTCATCCATGTCTATTTCA
>JBDROD010000166.1:0-2485 GCA_043810415.1 Candidatus Zixiibacteriota bacterium
CAATCTTCTGATGAGATATCCGGTATCTCGATATTTGGAGGAGAAGTGGCTGGAGAAAGCTTACGATACCAGCGACATGAGGAACAAAACCTTTGCCCTTGAGACCAAGGATGGAATATATTTAGGCGGCATCGGTCTGCATAAGATCAACTGGGAAAATCGCCACGCCGAGGTGGGCATCGTCATCGGGAAAAAAGAATACTGGGGGAAGGGATACGGCACCGACGCTATGCTCGCCCTTCTGGATTTTGCCTTTAATCATATGAATCTCCACCGGGTGTATCTGCAGGTTTACGATTTCAATGCCCGGGGGATAAGATCGTACGAAAAGTGCGGATTCAAAAAGGAGGGGGCGCTCCGGGACGACCGGTTCAGCCGGGGCAAATATCACGACACCATCATCATGGGAATCCTCAAAGAAGAGTTCGAGAAAATCAGGTAAAATTAACCTTATTCTGCTACGACCTTAATTGCCACGACCTTTAGGTCGTGGATAAAAAGATCCCATATATTTCTCTGGGCTTTAGCCCATTCAAGGGGTGAAGGGGTTGAAACCCCGGAAATGTTTAAGTTTTAACTTCCACGAGCTAAAGCTCGTGGCAATCGAATCCGTTAAACCTCTGGACAAAACCTTTCCTTGATCTTAAATTGGATTCTAAGCAGGATTCAGAAATTTAATTTAAAGATTTTATCCTGGTGAAATAAAGGGAGCACAAATTATGAATAAAAATGACAAATCCTTAATCATCATCGGCGGTGGACCTGCCGGGTACGTCGGGGCTATCCGGGCGGCGCAATTGGGAGCCGATGTCACCGTGGTGGAAAAGGAGGAAGTGGGGGGAACCTGCTTGAACGTTGGATGTATTCCCACCAAGGTTTTGACCTCTGCCGCGCATACCTATTCCACTCTGAAAACCGCCGACAGATGGGGACTGAAAGTCTCCGGCATGGAGCTGGATTTTTCCCAGCTGATGAAAAGAAAGCAGATGGTGGTAAACCGGCTGGTTTCCGGCGTGAAAATCCTTCTCAAAACCCGCGGGGTAAACCTGATCAAAGGAACCGCTACATCCATTGACGAAAAACAGATCGAGGTTAGAATGAATGATGGAACAAATCAACGGTTGGAAGCGGACAAATTCTTGATCGCGACCGGCTCGGTTCCGATTCTGCTCCCCATTCCGGGGATAGAATCCGACGGGGTTATAGACAGCACCGGAGCATTGTCTTTGTCCGCAATCCCTAAGAGCATGCTGATCATCGGCGGCGGAGCTATCGGGTGCGAATTCGCCTATATCTATCGTTCCTTCGGAGCGCAGATCACCATCGTGGAAATGCTTTCACAGATTATCCCCGGAGAAGACGAAGAGGTCTCCGCCGGATTAAAAAGCTCTTTGGAGAAATCAGGAATAAAAATCTTCACCAGCTCCAAGGTCACGGAGATAGCGCCTGCCAAAGAGGGAAAAAACAGAGTCACCATCTCTTCATCCGACGGCGAAACCAAAGTGGAAGCGGAAAAAATTCTGCTTTCCGCGGGAAGGAGACCCAATACCAAGGACATGGGTTTGGAGAAGCTGGGGATCAAGATGGATCGGGGCACCATCCTGGTGGACGACCATCTTCGTACCAACCTCCCTCACATTTTTGCCGCAGGCGACTGCATCGGTAACTGGCTCTTGGCGCACGTGGCATCGATGGAGGCAGAGATAGCGGTGGAGAATGCGCTGGGGGACGATAAGAAGATGGATTACCACGCTGTCCCCGCTTGTATCTTCACTCATCCAGAGATAGGAAGCGTGGGATTAAACGAGAAACTGGCTAAGGAAAAGGGGTTGGAGGTAAAAACCGGCAAGTTCCCCATGATGGCTAGTGGTCGGGCACAGGCGGAAAACGAGCCGGACGGTTTTGTGAAAGTTGTAGTGGAGAAAACTTCAGGAAGGATATTAGGAGCGCAGATTCTGGGTCACCGAGCTACAGACTTGATCGCCGAGCTGACTTTAGCCATTCAGATGGGGGCTAAAACATCTGATATAATCAACACCATTCACGCTCATCCCACTTTGAGCGAACCGACCAGAGAAGCGGTCTTGAAAGCGGAGGGGAGACCGATACACATGATGTAAATCAACCTCTCCCCCTCTGTCCCCGTTTCCACAAATGAGGAGAGGGGGAATATCGAAGATCCGTAGTACAGGGGGTGAGGTTCTTTTTTAGCTTGACAATTGTACCCTTTTTGGGTACAATTGTACCCATATTGGGTATAATAAAAGTGAACTGAGAACTAATAAGGGGAGGAGCACAAGGCTCCTAATCTACTACTGAACGTGAAGTGATATAGTCGTATGACACTCAAAAACTACGAAGAAATAGTAACCCACTTTACATCTCCAACTCTTGTTTTGGCAGGACCTGGTTCTGGTAAGACTTACTTGCTAGCCGATAGAGTCAAGCGTTTATTAGACAATGGAACACGGAAAAGCTCTATGAC
>JBDROD010000167.1:0-15148 GCA_043810415.1 Candidatus Zixiibacteriota bacterium
GGTGCGTTCTTATTTGACCAAGATAAGTTTAGCGAAGCAATTCCATTCTTCCAGAAGAGAATAGAGTCGGATTCGAATAATGCCGCTACCTTCCTTAACCTGGCATTTTGTTATCTCAAACTCGAAAAATACAAGGATGCAGTGGACCCTTTGAAGAGGGTGGTGGAATTGAAACCGGACAATGCCAATGCCTTGGATCTTTTAGCCCGGGTATATCTTAACCTTAACCGATTCAGCGAAGCTAAAGATACGTATATAAAGGAAATACAAATAAACGGTTCTAACTGCGATTTGCAATCGAACGTGGGGTACTGTTACATGCGGCTGGAGAATCCGGCTGCGGCCGTTCCCTATTTCCAGAAGGCGGTCTCCTGTTATCCCAATAAATTAGATAATCTACTTAATCTGGCCAAAGCCCTGGAATTGACCAAGAACTTGGATGAGGCATACAAATATTATCTGAAAGTTCTGGAGATCGATCCCAAAAATAAAGATGCCGTGGATGGCAGAGATCGAATTGACATGCAGAAATTCTAAATCGGTCATAAAGGTATAACCAACATAGGCGGGAATCGATTGATTCTCACCGGAGGAGTGGAAAGCGAATGGAAGAGCAAAATCAAAAGAACAGTTCTACTGAAAAGGTCTCGGAGGAGGATCGCTTTAAGTATGTCGGATTTGAAATCTACCCCGGCAAGACCAAGGATTTTTGGGAAAGCGAAGAGGAGAAGAATAAGTATTTAGAGGAAAGAAGGCAAAAGAAATCACAATCATCTCTTTTGGAAAGAGAGCATAGTTTGATCAAAGCAGTTCTCTTTTCCAAAGCGGATAAGGTGATCCTGACTATTACCTCCCTTCTGATGGTGGCCAGCCTGTTTTTACCCTGGTTTTCCGTAAAGAACGTAGGTTCGCTATTCTTCTTTGGAATAGGGAAACTGCCTGCAACAGGTGCGCTTTTCGGTCTTTTTATGGTCGTAATGATTTTAACCATCATCTCTTCTGCCGTGGCCGGGGTGATCAGTCTCTTAGCCTTGTATAAGAAGGAATCTAATAAAGAAATCTATTTAACTAATCTTAAGAAGAAGTTGAAACTGAATTATGTTCCTTTGATCTTGTGGGGAGTGGTGATTATCATCTCGATGGTTGGTATGGGCACCTCCTCTCCGGATTCCCCATTAGGTGGTAGTTTCAACATCATTAACTTGTTCACCGTATCTTCCATAGGGTTATGGTTCAGCTTGCCTAGCTTGATAATCAACTGTGTAAAGATCAGCGATCTTTAAAAAAACAGGTGACGGGTGAAAGGGATCAGGTTTTGGTTTTAAATTTCGAGGAGATGGATTAATAATTGGCAAATCCTTAAGTTAGAAGATTAGTTTAACAAGAAGGAGGTATGGATGGTTTAAGCTGGTACTCAAGGAATAGTCGGCGGAAACGTAAGACGATTTTTTCACTGACGTGAGATTGGGTAAGAAAGCGTGGAATTGAAAATTTTAGAAAATGTTTAACCATTAAAACCTTAAGGAGAGTTTAAATGAAACAGTCGATCTTCATAGCATTGGTTTTAATAGTCTCTTTAGCGCTAGGATTTATCATCTGGGGTACACTGCTCCCTGATTACCTGCGAAGGGGAGGACCTCTGGTAGCGGTTCTCATCGCCCTTTTGGTGATGCTGATAACTTTCATCATAGAGAGGATGTTAACTTTAAATAAAGCCAAAGGGAAAACCTCGGTTCAAGCCTTTTTTAAGAACATTATAGACATGCTCCAGCAGGGTAATTTTGATGGCGCATTAGCGGCTTGTGATAAGCAGAGAGGGACTGTGGCAAATGTTCTCAGAGCCGGCATCGAAAGATATAAGCAGGTTATGGTTACCGAAGGCACCGCAGACAAACGTTTAACCGAAACCCAGCGAGCTATCGAGGAAGCAAATGCGCTGGAAGTTCCGTTATTGGAAAGGAACTTGATTGCTCTATCCACCATTGCTTCCATCGCCACCATGGTAGGGCTTTTGGGAACTACTATCGGGATGATTCGGGCTTTCAAAGCAACCGGAACCCGAGTGGGTGGCGTCATCGATGCGCAAAGTTTAGCCGTAGGTATTTCAGAAGCTTTAGTTAACACGGCGGGCGGGCTGTTAGCGGCTATTGTAGGGATTGTGGCATATAACTTCTTTGTGAACAAGGTAGATGCATTCAACTATACCATGGACGAAGCCACTTACGAAATGCTTCAGCTGTTGAAAGGTAGAGAGGCAGAAAAGAAATAAACCAGGGTGGAAGCAGAGAAAGGAGCATAAGTTATGCTTAAAAAAATGAAGAGAAGAGTAGGCATCAAGATTGACATGACTCCTATGGTGGATATTGCCTTTCTTCTGCTCATATTCTACATGGCCACCACTTCGTTTAAGCCGCCAGAGAGAATGAATGTCAGCCTTCCTGCCTCACACTCGGAGATTAAACTTCCCGAATCAGACATGATCTATGTTACGGTTACCAAAGAGGACAGCATTCTGGTGGAGTACATCACCAAGGAGAAGGTAAACCGGGAGGGAAAAGAACTCATGGAACCAGTAAGACATTATGAGGAAGCGAATCCTACCACCTTACCTCAGGTGATCACTCAGGTGAGAAGCCTGCCCGGTGCGCTCAAGTGGTTCGTGGTGATAAAGGCGGACAAAGACGTAAGTTACGGCACCATGAACAGCATCATGGACGCGCTCCAGAAGATCAGAATCAGCAAATTCAGTCTGGTTACGGAAATGGAGATGGAGAAAGGAACGTAATTTTAAGATAATCAGGGAGTGAATAATCATGGCAGCTGTTGATGTAGGTGGAGGATCATCCAGACAAAAAAAGGGAGTGGGGCTTAAAAAGCCGAAAAGAAGAATGGGGATACGAATAGACATGACCCCGATGGTGGATATCGCTTTTTTGCTGTTGATCTTTTACATGGTCACCACCGTTTTCAGTCAACCCCAGACCATGGAGGTGAATCTTCCTCCAACGGACAATCCGGTTCCGGTTGCTGAATCTCGGCTTTTGACCTTGAGAATCGATGCGGACGATAACCTATGGTGGAACATGGCCCGGGAAGCCCCCCAACCCATTAAGTTCGACTCATTAAGAGGGTTATTAAGAGAGCAGAACGAGAAGCAACCCAAGCTGGTAACTTTGGTGAAGGTGGATAAGGATGCCAAGTATTTCCGGATGGTGGATGTGATAGACGACATCCAATTGGTGGAGAAACAGCTGAAGGAAAAGAATCCCAATTTCAGTTACCGGTTCAGCTTATCGCCTTTTTCGGAATTCGATAAAAGGCAGATGCAAGAGGTGAAAGGGAGTGTAATCCAATGAAATCGGGAAGCGCAATAATCCTTACCAGGGAACCGAGCAGCTTTGCCAACTACGGGGCATTTGAGCTGAAGAGAAGCTATCAGAGGAATCTGAGCATAGCTCTGGTTATAGCAGCAGCGTTGCATTTGGTCATCATCGGCGGATTTCTAATTTATTCCAGTATCAGCAGCAAACCGCCGGAGACCCAAAGAGTGGTGCGGATCAAAACCATAGCCGAACTGGCTCCTCCTCCTTCGGTCAGCCAAACCCAAGCGCCACAGGTAGCGGTAGCATCTCCGGCTTTGGCAGCCCCTTCCGTCGGAATTCCCAAAGCGGTTCCGGATGAGGAGGCACCTCAGGACGTCACCATCGCCAGCCAGCAGGAATTGAACGATATTCAAAATATAAGCACCCAAAGCATCATAGGAGGAAGCGGGGATTCCATCTCTGTCGAAATACCGGCAGATGAATACCTGCCCAATGCCGAGGAGTTTACACCTTACGACGAACCACCGGTTCAGCTGAACGAGATCACTTATGAATATCCTCCTTTGGCCCGTCAGGCGGGGATTGAGGGAACGGTATGGATCAAAGCTCTGGTTGACAAAAACGGTTCGGTCCGGGATGCCCTCGTTTTCAAAAAGTCCGGCTCCAGCGCTGGCTTCGAGGATATAGCCAAAGAGGGCGCGTTTAAAATCAAATTCAAGCCGGCTATCAGCAACAAGCAACCAGTGGCAGTGTGGGTGGTCTATCCGGTCCACTTCAAGTTAGGCAAATAACAGCTCTTTTTTCTTAGGATCGGTTTGTAAATGGTCGGCTTTGCCGAAAAGAGAGCGGTTATATAACCCAGGGAAGATCATATGCTCAGCTCGTGGGAGGAGAGACGGGTTGAGAGGCGGAAGAGTGCATTAAATCTGTGTTCGGCAGCTAAAGGCAGTTGGGTAAACTGCCTTTGTCATTATTGGGGCTTTCAAGATAAAATAACATTAAACCATCAGATGGAAAAAAGAATCTCTAAATAGAAGCTCGATCTTTCATTTGCAGACATCAAGTTGCAGACACCAAGGCTTGAGAGATTTTTTGAAACTTTTCACAGCATACTGCGTTAGAAATTAAAGGAAGTTGTTTTATAAAGAAAGGAGCTTTAATGGAGCAGGTTATCCCGACCGTTCCGCCGGAGGAAAAACCGATGGGGGGAGCATCCAAAATTCTAAACATATTTTTTGAACCGAAAAGGGTATTCGAAAACTTGAAAATCAAACCCACCTGGCTGGTGCCGTTTATCATCGTGGCATTACTGGGAATCGGTTTCTTCTATTCCACCTATCCTTATATCATGAACCAGCAGGTGGAGAGGATAAAAGACAACGACAAGATACCCGAGGAACAGAAACAGGTGATCGTCGACAAGATGACCGAAAAAGCACATCCTCCTTTATGGCAGTTGTTCTTGGCCCCGCTGGGCACCATAGTGGTTTTGGTCGTGGTGGCGGGGATTTTATTTTTCGTCTTCAACGTTATCTTGGGCGGAGATTCTTCCTTCCGCCGGGTGTTTTCGGTCTACTGCTATTCATCTCTGATAGGCGTGCCGGCTATGATAGTTAAATATCCCCTGATCATGCTGAAGAAAGATCTAAACGTTCAAACCAGCCTGGCTTTACTGCTGTCTGCAGAGAGCAAGAACAGTTTTTTCTACAGTTTCCTGTCCAGTTTTGACATCTTCACCATCTGGCAGCTTATATTGGTTTCCATGGGAATGGGTATTTTATACAAATACGGCACCAAAAAAGCTTTTACCACAACGTGTATTTTATGGATCATATGGATTGTAGCCAAATCGGGGCTTTCCAGCCTGTTCGGCGGGATGTTCGGTTTGTAACCATCGGGAGGAAAGAAAATGATAAAAAAGGTACTGATGAGCGTCTGCGTCTTTCTGTTTTTAGTCAATATGGTCTGGGGTCAAACTGAAACCGTTTCGCCCAAAGTTTTCTCCTTGGATCAGTGCATTGAGATTTCTTTGAAAAATAACGCCACGGTAATTGCCGCAAGGAATGCATATCAGGTGGCGAAGAATGACGTTTGGACCGGGTGGGGAGTCGTGCTTCCCAGCTTGGGTTCCAGTATCGGATATTCGCGGGTAGTTACAGGACCTACCCAGCAAACACGGATTGATCAGACCACGGGGGAGGTGATTGTCGGAACTACAGGGATAGGAGTCTACAAATCGTATTCGTCTTCGGTGAGCGCCAGTCAGAGCTGGTCTTTGGGGGGATATAATTTTTACGAAATCAGGGAGAAATATGCCTCCAGAAACTCCGTTTATAACTCGTATCAGCTTACCCGGCAGGAGTTAATTTTATTCGTAAAGCAAGCATATTTTAATGTGCTCAAAGCAAAAATGCTTTTGGGCATTCAGCAAGAGGCACTGAAGAGCGTGGAGGAACAGCTTAAGATCGCCCAAACCCGATACGATCTGGGATCAGCATCGTTCTCGGACGTGCTCAAAGCTAAAGTCCAATATGGAGACGTGAAATTAGCTTTGATCACTGCGGAAAACAATGTGAAGCTGGCTAAAGCTACCCTGAACAGTATCATGGGTCAGAATGTGGATTTTCCCATAGAGGTGGAGGAAAACTTGACCCAGCCTGCATTTCCTTATTCCTATGAGGAGGGTTTGAATCAATCGGTTGAAGAGAATCCCAGCGTTTTAAAGTCAAAAGCCGATTTGGAATCAGCCAAAGCCCAAATGGGATTGGTTCGCAGCTCGTTCTTCCCCACATTAAATCTGAGAGGCGGGTATTCCTGGAATAACCAGAATCTGGATCAGATAAAGAATATCAGAACCAGTGATTATAACTGGAGTTTTAATGCTTCGATAAGCTTCAATATCTTCGAGAATTTCCAGAGGAAGCAGAACCTGTCATATGCCAAAGCCAATTTGAACTCAGCCCAGGAGAATTTTCGCCAGACTAAAAACGATGTAGCCTACCAGGTTAAGCTATCTTTTATCGGCGTGCAGCAGGCGCAGGAGACGATCGGGTTGACCAACGATAAGCTCCAATCGGCAAAGGAGGATCTGGATCTGGTGCAAGAAAAATATGCACTTGGTGCGGCTAGCATCTTAGAACTTTTAGATGCCGAGGTGAGCTACAAGCAGGCGCAATCTGACCAGGTTCAGGCACTCTATGATTACAATCTGGCGGTAGCTCAGTTTGAGCAAGCGATGGGCAAATAATTATTGTTTTATTATTATCCATTCCACGGGCAGGTTGAGGAACAGAGAGTTGAGGTGAATAACGAATGTAAATGCAAAATCAAAAAAGAAAAATGTAAAATTTCAGTGCGAAATTTAAAATTTTCAACGCAGGAAAAGACCGATATAATTTTAGTATTTTAACTGCAATTTTGAATTTTTCTCTTTGAATTTTGAATTCTATTCCGTTTCCCTCAAGCAATCAAGGGATATCGAATAAGCGAAAACGGGTCGATGGAGGAGATATGAGAAAGAAGAAAAAGATCTGGATAATTTTGGGGATAGCGTTAGTGGTTATCATCGTTGTAGCGGTTAATATATTGAAGAGCGGGGAAAAAACTTATACCGTTCAGGCAGAGAAGGTGGAAAAAGGTGACATCACCTCCATAGTGACGGCCAATGGTAAATTAGTTCCCCGAACCGACGTGAAGATCTCTGCCTACGTGCCAGCCAGGATCGAACAGCTTCCGGTAAAGGAAGGAGACTTAGTCAAAAAGGGACAGCTTTTGGTGCAATTGGACGCTACCGAATACAAGGCTACGGAAAACCAGGCGGAGGCGCAGCTGAAATCGGCCGAGGCGAATTTGGAACAAGCCCGGCTGACTTATAAAAGACAAAAGGAGCTTTTTGAAAAGAAGCTAACTTCACAGGAACAGCACGATCTGGCCATGACCGAGCTTAAACAGGCAGAAGCTCAAAACCAACAAGCAGAAGCAAATTTGGCTCAAGTTAAGTATACTTTGAGCAAAACCACCATCACCTCCCCCATGGATGGGATGGTGACTTCCCTTAACGCCGAGGTGGGGGAGATAGTGATGATCGGAACCATGAACAATCCGGGGACGGTGATCATGATCATTTCGGATATGAGCGAGATCGAGACGGAGGTGGAGGTGGATGAGACGGACATAGCGGACGTGGAATTGGGTCAGGAAACCAAGATCAAAATCGATGCTTTTCCGGATACCACCTTCAGAGGGAAGGTAAGCGAAATCGGTCATACCGCTCTGATCAGTGGTATGGGAACCCAGGATCAGGTCACCAATTTTCTGGTGAAGGTGGTGCTACTGGACTCGGTTCCCAACTTGAGGCCGGGGATGTCTGCCTCGGTGGATATCACCACCAAACATCGCGACGATGTATTGAACGTACCCATTCAGGCGGTGGTGATGAGAGAGGAGAAAATAGACAGCCTGAAGCTGAAAAAGGAAAAGGCAGAGGGAGCGATGGCTTCCGAGGACAGTACCTCAGCCAAGGAAGAGGGAAAAAAGAAAAAGGAAAAGAAGGAGATAGAGGGGATTTTTATAATAGACAAAGGAAGAGCTAAATTCGTGAAGGTCGAAACCGGAATTGCAGATCAACAGAACATCGAAATAGTATCCGGCATAGCCGAGAACGACATGATCGTCACCGGAAGTTACAAGATCCTCCGGACGTTGAAGGATGGGGATAAGGTGAAGATAAGCAAAAAGATTGAAGGGGAGAGTTTGAAGTAGAATAAAACGGGCATCTTTATCCTTTTTGGGATATAAATCTCTATGATTTGAAATTTAATCTTACTTACGTTTTCTGTTAACCAGGAGAAACCAGAGTGTTAATCCGGACCGAAGATCTATGGAAGATATATGAAGTGGGGACCGAGCAGGTGAATGCCCTGCGCGGTGTATCCCTGAAGATCTACAAGGGGGAATACGTGGCGATCATGGGTCCTTCGGGATCGGGGAAATCGACCCTGATGAACCTGATCGGTTGTTTGGATGCCCCCAGCAAAGGAGATTACTACCTGAATGAAAAACTGGTGAGCCAGCTGAATGACGATGAGCTGGCCCGCATCCGGAACAAGGAGATAGGATTCGTCTTCCAAACCTTCAACCTGCTTCCCCGCGCCACCTCGCTCCATAACGTCGAGCTTCCCCTGATATACAACGGCACCGAATCGGATATGCGGAAACAGAAAGCCAAGGAAGCTTTGAGGTTGGTGGATTTGGAGGATCGAGCAACTCATAAGCCCAACGAGCTTTCCGGAGGGGAAAGACAGCGGGTAGCCATCGCCCGAGCTTTGGTCAACAATCCCTCCCTGATTTTGGCAGATGAGCCCACCGGGAATTTGGATACGAATACCGGCAGAGACATAATGAAGATCTTCGAAAGGCTTCACCAGCAGGGTAATACGATCATCATAATAACTCATGAACATGACATCGCCACTTACGCCGACCGGATAATCTACATCCGGGATGGTGGCATTGAAAAAGAGGAACGGATAAGCCATTAATACAGAATAAGGTTCTCAGAAGCTGAAGTGGTGCCTAAAAAATCAATTGGCTAAAAAAACAGTGGAAGATGAAGCAAAAAGAATAATCCAATCATTATTCGAAACAGATCACTTGGATTCTTAAACTAAACAACTCAAATTTCAATTCTCATTTCTCCAGGCGAACATGCAATTACTGGAAGGCATAATCATAGCATTAAATTCCTTGATCTCCAATAAGCTCCGGTCGGTACTGACTTTAATTGGCGTGATCATCGGGGTAATGACGGTGATTGCCGTCGTTTCGGTAATATCGGGGATGAACCGCTATGTGGAAGCGGAGATCTCCAGCATGGGTTCCACCACTTTCCTGATTCGGAAATTCGGCATCGTCACCTCGGATGAGGAGTGGCACGAGATGATGAAAAGAAAGGACCTGACCACCAGCGATATGAAAGCCATCGAAGAAAATTGTCCCGATTGCTGGAGGGTAGGAGCCCAAGCCGTCAGCTTCAGAAAAATAAAATACAAAAACAAGCGTTTATCCAGCATGGCGGTGGTAGGAGCCACTGCCAATATCACCGAGATCGCCTCGCATGACGTGTATGAGGGAAGAACTTTTTCGGAATTTGAGGTGGAGCATAACCGGCAGGTGTGTTTCGTAGGCTGGGACATAAAGGATAACCTGTTCCCCAACGAGGACCCGCTGGGAAAGGACATCAAAGTGGGCAACAGCTATTTCCGCATCATCGGGGTGGCGGAGAGAAAGGGGAGTTTCCTGGGACAAAGTCAGGACAACTTCGTCCTGATCCCCATTACGGCTTTTGAGAAGCTCTATGCCCGGCGGTTTTTCTTGGAGATTTTTGTTAAAGCCAAGGATTTCATGTCCATGCAGGAGGCCATGGATGAGAGCCGGGTGATATTGAGAGCACGGAGAAACATATCTTATGACAAGCCGGATGATTTTGCCATGCTCACCTCGGAAGGGGTGATGGATTTCTTCCGGCAATTTACCCAGTTAGCCCTTTTGGTAATGGGTGGTATCTCATCCATATCTCTGGTGGTGGGGGGGATCGTGATAATGAACATCATGCTGGTTTCGGTTACCGAGAGAACCAGAGAGATAGGGATCCGCAAAGCGTTGGGTGCCAGAAGAAGAAATATTCTATGGCAATTTCTGGTGGAGGCAGTGACCTTGGCCTTAGTGGGCGGTTCGATTGGGATAATCATGGGAGCCCTGGTTGCCCAGTTGATTGCAGAGGTGAGTCCCTTACCTGCTGCGGTGGAAGCCTGGTCGGTAGTATTGGCTCTTTTGGTATCCTCCTCTGTCGGAATTTTCTTCGGCATATTCCCCGCCATGAAAGCTGCCCGGCTCAATCCGATTGAAGCGTTGAGATATGAATAAGAAAGGGTCAAGGGTAAGGGGTCAAGGGTTAAGAGGAAAGGGTAAAGGTTCAGGAAAAGGGCAGAGTTTATTACAATGAGTTTTAGAAAACTTTTAGCATGGCAGAAAGCTTATGAGTTAGCTTTAGGGGTTTATACCATAACGAAAGATTTTCCAAAGAACGAAATGTATGGCTTAAGCTTGCAAATGCGGAGAGCATCTGCATCAATTTCCGCCAACATAGCTGAAGGATACGAGCGACAACATCGAAAGGAATATCTACAACACCTATTTATCGCAAGGGGTTCATTAGGAGAAGTAGAAACATATCTTTCTTTGGCTAAGGATTTGGGTTACAACTCCATCGAAAAATTTGAAGCTTTGGAGAAACTTAGAGCAGAAACAGCACGTTTATTGAAAGGATTGATCAACTCACTTTCCTAACCCTTGCCCCATGACCCTTAACCCTTAAAAAACATGAACGTATTTGAGATAAAAGAAAGCATTGCCATGGCCATGGCAGCCATTAAAGCTCATAAGATGCGGTCTTTTTTGACCGTCTTGGGTGTATTGATCGGAGTCACCACGGTGATCGCCATGGTTTCGATAATCACCGGCCTGAACAGAAGCATGTCTCAGCAGATCGAATCCCTGGGCTCTAACGTCATCTATGTCACCAAATTTGAGATCGGCATACAATTGGATGGGCCTTCTGAGGAGGAGAGGAATCGCAAACCAATCAGCTTCGAGGATGCCCAAGCGGTGAGAGAACTTTGTCCTTCGGTGGGTGCGGTTTCGCCCCAGAACTGGGGTCCGGGAGCAAAAAGCATCAAGTTCCAAAACAACAAGGACAGCCGATTTCAGCTGATAGGGGTTCTTCCGGACTACGAGGTGGTCAATAACAATTATGCAGTGGAAGGCAGGTTTTTCACCGAAAGCGACATAAATTACCGAGCCATGGTGGTGGTTTTGGGACAGGACGTGGTAGACGTACTTTTCCCCAGCATGGATCCTATCGGCAAAGAGGTTACTTTAAGCGGCTCGAATTTCTCTCCGAAAAAAGTTACGGTTATCGGGGTGATGGAAAAAAGACCGTCCATTCTGGGAGAGAGTCAAAACAATTTCGTTCTTTTACCCTATAACACATACAAAAAGCTTTATCCGGAGGAAAAGGAACTCCTTCTGATAGCCCGACCCAAAAGCCCCGAGCTGAGGGACCAGGCAATCGACGAGATCACACAGGTGATGAGGCTGCGCCGGGGAGTCCCCGCAGACAAACCCAACGATTTTGCGGTTTCAACTCAGGAAGACCTGATGGACATATATCGAAAGATCACCAGTGCCATTTATCTGGTGATGGTGGTGATTTCATCCATCGGTCTTTTGGTGGGAGGGGTGGGGGTGATGAACATCATGCTGGTCTCCGTTACCGAGAGGACCAAGGAGATCGGCATCCGTAAAGCCATCGGTGCCAGGAAAAAAGACATTTTATGGCAGTTTCTGATCGAAGCCATGACCTTAAGCGGAAGCGGCGGGATTCTGGGCATCATCATCGGTCTGCTTTTGGGAGAGCTGGTGGCGGCAGTAACCCCTCTATCTACCAGCGTTTCTTTGTTCTGGATAATTTTAGGTTTCTCCTTTTCCGTCTCGGTAGGTTTGATCTTCGGAATTTACCCGGCTTATCGTGCAGCCAAACTCGATCCCATCGTATCCTTAAGATATGAGTAATAGGAAATTACCCGAGAAAATGCGGGATCAGTTTAAGGCGCTATCCGGTTTATATCAATAGTGCTTCCAATGATTTTAGAGCCAAGAAATGAAAAGGTAAGCTTCTACCAGCCGGGTATCCCCCGGTTTTTCCTCATTGGTTTTTTATTGCGGAATTCAAATAAAATAGTTATCCTGGGTCTAAGATCAGGCGTAACTATAGTAGTGTGGTGCGCGGTTTTTTGAACGGTGATGCAATGGAGAGAGCATGAGAATCGTTTTCTTACTGATCCTTTTCTGTTTTTTGGTGGTATTTGCTCCTTTAGTAATTTTGGCGCAGACCGATTTCGGTTACATAGAGGAAAAAGAACAGATCTTCTTCACCGATTATGCCGCTTTCCGGGAGGATGCCGGAGAGAAATTTAGGGTGGAGATATACTACAAGATCTTAACCAAAGGGCTTACCTTCGTGAAGGACGGAGATAAGTTCAAAACCGCTTACGAAGTTCAGGTGTTTGCCAACAACAAGATCAACAAAGAGAGAACGGGAACCTCGATGGAAGAGCATTATGCGGTTAATACCTATGAGGAGACCCGTTCCCCTTCGGATTTTTTGATAAATCAGGTAAACCTCTTTTTGTATTCCGGGAGATATAAATTAAGAATCAAGCTGATCGATCAGAATTCCGGCTCTACATTCGAGGAGGAAAAGGATCTGAATATCCCCTCGCGAAATAAGGACAAAATCCTTTTTTCGGACATAGAGTTCATTCGCCAGCTTGCCGATAGCACAGCAGATTCCAGACTTAACCGGAAAGGGTATAACATTATCCCCAGCGTTTCCCGGAGCTATGGAGATACTGATCCCATCCTCCGTTTTTACTTTGAGATATATGGGAGGTCCCAGCCATCCCAGCCATATCTTCTAAGATCCGATATCGAACATGGGGCCAAGGATTTCCACCGTCAGGAGACCACCACCGTGGTTTTGGGACCGGCCGTTTTTTCCACCTACGATAGCGTGAACATAGAAGGTTTTCCCTCCGGCGATTATTACTTGACCTTGGAGCTTTTGGAAAAGGATCAGGTGAAAGCCAAGATGGAAAGAACATTCCAGATCGAATGGTCATTTTTCAATCTTTTGAAAAACGATTTTGCCAAGGCGATTGACCAGCTGAGATACGTAGCTTCCTCCGATGAGATGAAGAAGCTTAAAGCTGTGCCGGAGGATAAACGAATGCAAGCCTGGCTGGAATTCTGGAAATCCAAAGACCCCACCCCCAACACCCCGGAAAACGAACTGAAAGATGAATACTACCGTCGACTCAAATACGTGAATCAGAATTTCACGCTGCCCACCCGAGAGGGATGGGAGACGGATATGGGGATGGTTTACATGGTTTACGGGCCCCCGGATGATGTGGAAAGACATCCTTTTGACCGGGAGAGCCAGGCTTTTCAGAAATGGTATTATTACAAAAACAACCGGGTATTTCTTTTTATGGATCGAGGGGATGGCGAGTATCTGCTTCAGCTTCCATATGATGGTGTAAACAGAAAATACTAAACCTCGGCTTTTCTTTTTATTCTTTCGAAGATAAATCTTCCAAACGGTTTTTTAAAGAAGAATAATGTTTGCCAATTTAATCAGTATCAATTTGTCAGGGGTGAGTGAAATGAGACCGATCAAACCGTATTTAAAAATCTTGATTCTTATTGCCGGGGTGCTATTTTCCTCCAACCAGGCAAATTCACAGACAGAGCTCTCCTCTGGGGTACCGCCTCAGCCGCGCAGTTTCTATCTGGGGATGGATTATGCATGTTTCGAGGACCTGACAGACACCTCCAGCGATTACGTGGAGATATATTATTCATTCAACCGAAAGGAGCTGGAGTTCGTTCAGGAGGAACAAGGGGCGGTGGCCAAGATATTAATGCAGCTGAACATAAAAGACGAGCAGGGTAATGAAGTGGAGAACCGGATATGGACCACCTGGTCCCAGGCACAAAACGTCGAAGACGTAAAAAAGGTGGACTTCATGATCATCGATGCTATCGGGGTTAAACTCAAGCCGGGAAGTTACCAGATCGCCCTGCAAGCCCGAGACGTGAATTCGATGATCAGCGGCGAAGCCATACAGAAGATAGATGCCAGGAGATTCTCCGCAGGTTTGCTTCAATTAAGCGATCTGGAGCTGGCATTCGATGTGGTCGATGATACTGCCAGCGGAAGACTTACCAAGGCAGGCAAAAAGATACTCCCTAATCCCTCCCGGATTTTCACCCGGGAGAGAAATATGCTCTATTTTTATTCGGAGCTTTACCATCTGGCATATGGTCCGGAAGCAAAACCGGAATACACCCTGGATTTTTACATTTTGGATCCCGCCGGGAAAAAAATCAAGGAATTCGGAGAACAAACCCAGACCAAGCCGGGAAATTCTGCTGTGGTAATCAGCGGTCTAAACATAGGAACTCTTGGCCGGGGGGAGTATCTGCTTCAAGTAAATGCCAAAGACAAACATACCGGGCAGAAGGTATCCTCCGTCAAGAAATTCATAGTTTTCAAAGAAAAGACCGCAGATGAGCTTATGGCGGAGGAGATAAAGAGATTCAGACAGGACGTGGTTTACATCGCCACCCCCAGCGAGCTGAATATTTTCGACCAGCTTAATTTTGTCGGCAAACAGAATTACATGACCGATTTCTGGAAGAGAAGGGACCCTAACCCGGCAACGCTGGAGAACGAGTTCAAAGCCGAGCATTATCGGCGCATCACCTATGCCAGTTTTCATTTTTCCCGAACGAGTGATTCGAATGACGGCTGGAACACCGATATGGGCAGAATATATATTCGTTATGGAGAGCCTAGTGAAATTGAAAGACACACCTCCAGCCGGGGTGAGAAACCCTGGGAAAAATGGAATTATAACGAAATTCAAGGGGGGGTCTATTTCATCTTTGTGGATGAAGATGGCTATGGGGTTTACCGATTGGTTCACTCCACCATGACCGGAGAAATCCGAGATAACAGCTGGGAAGATAAGATCAGAAACAAAGAATCATACGATGATTAGCAGAAAAACCGGATCGACCATTGAAATTATTATGATGGCATGATCCAGACGCAGCATATACATTTCTCCTTTGGTTTATTCTTATCTCAGTCGCCAGGTGGTGTTACTAGGATGTTTTGTACAAACCAAGATGTTTAC
>JBDROD010000168.1:0-8667 GCA_043810415.1 Candidatus Zixiibacteriota bacterium
ATTGGTAGTGACTACAATAAATATATGGATATTCAGCAGGAAATAAATTTTAAAATAAAAGAAGAGTTTGAAAAACGTGGAATTGAATTTGCTTACCCAACGCAGACAGTATATCTAGATAAAATATAAGAAAACTAAGATACGAATTTCAGGACTCTTTGGATATATTTAGAAATAATAGCTACTATTGTCAAGGGCCGAAAGCGACCAACAGCGTATAACACGGTGTAAAAGACTACGCTTCGCTCCATCCAAACTCGGCTTCGCCGAACTTCTTTTACACCGATACCGTTATACGAAATTCGGCTTGGCGACTCAAGGAATAAGAAAGGGCTTTAGCTATGGGAAATAGTATAATGAATCTGAAAGAAATGATTAGGAAATTAGATATTGAATCATTATGGAAACGTTTAACGGATGAAGCTGAAGCGATCTAACTGAGTACCGCTTCTCTTTCTTGGTAACGGACACCTTCCAGACGGATCTTCGATGTCCGTTACCAAAAGCGTCACAGACGAGGGCGTCCGTTCTCCCGCCAAAGGCGGGATCAGGATGAATCCGTTCACGGTGAATCCGTGACGAACAAAAACTAACTTTCTGGGAATATGAAGAATAAAGAAACCCTGGTGGTTTTGTCTTCCCCTTCCGGTGCGGGCAAGACCACCATATGCCAGAAGATACTCAGGAAGCATAAAGACTACATCTATTCCGTCTCCGCCACCACCCGGGAAAAAAGAAAAGGTGAAGTGCACGGTAAGCATTATTTCTTTTTAAGCGAAGAGGAATTCAAGCGAAAAATAAAAAAAGGGGAGTTCGTGGAATGGGCCTGGGTTTTTGGTCAAAGGTACGGGACGCTGAAAAAGTTCGTCACCCAAGCCAAAAAAGAAAGGAAGGTGGCTCTGTTTGTTCCGGACGTCCAGGGAGGGATGGCTATCAAGAGGAAATATCCGGACAGCGTTTTGATATTCATTCTCCCTCCGTCTTTGAAGGAGCTGAAAAGAAGGCTCCTCCGCCGCGGGACGGAAAGAAAGACGGAACTGAAAAGAAGACTCTCTACGGCATTAAAGGAAATAAAGTTTTGGTCGAAGTATGATTATGTCGTGATAAATGAGGATATAAATCAGACCGTCGAATCCGTCGAAGAAATCATAAAATCAGAGAGATTGAAAACTACCCGGTTTGACTATTCGGGATGGCAAAAAAATCAGGGATAACGATTTACGACGAGCGGGAATCCGGTTTCCTATTCGATGCTCGCCATGGTTCGACGAACTCACCACAGGATTGTCATTCGTTATTTCTTGTCCATTATTCAAAGATTTCCCGCAGTTATTTCGTTTAGTGTTTTTACCATGCAAGTTTAATCCCAAAGGAGGAACTGATGGAATTGGATGCAGCCGAAAGATTGAGAAAGTCCGGCATCAACCGATATGAAGCGGTGATAGCGGTATCCAAATACGCCCGCCGATTGAACCAGGAAAGACAAAAGGAAAAATCGGAGGATGAAGAAAGCGATACCGCATCGGACCGGTTACCCAAAATCACTTCTCAAGCCTTACGGGACGTATTGAACGGGAAAGTGGAGTTTGAGAGACCATCGAAAGCATAGCTGGAAGTTGGTATTTGCTAATGTGACATAAGGAATATGGACTAGCATAAATCATAGTTATAAGGATATTCTTGTGGAAAAGAATCTGCTGATAGTGGAATCCCCCACCAAAACCAAAGCCTTGAAGAAATTTCTGGGCAAGAACTTCGTAGTGGAGGCATCGGTGGGACACGTTAAAGACCTTCCCCGGGGAAACCTGGGGGTGGACGTGGAAAACGACTTTACCCCACGCTACGAGATCATCAAGGGGAAGAAGAAGATTTTGGACCAGCTTAAGTCGGCGTCCCAGAAGGTTCAGACGGTCTTTTTGGCTCCGGATCCGGATCGGGAAGGGGAAGCCATCGCCTGGCACATTGCCCAGGAGATCAAAAAAAGCAACGCCAAAATCCTGCGCGCCTCTTTCAACGAGATCACCAAGGAGGCGGTGGAGGAAGGAATAAAGCAAGCCGGTGAAATCGACATGAATAGGGTAAACGCCCAACAGGCCCGCCGGATTTTAGACCGCCTGGTGGGATACAAGATCTCCCCGGTTTTGTGGAAGACCGTTTATAAAGGTTTGAGCGCGGGTTGGGTACAGTCGGTGGCTTTGCGGATCATCTGCGAGCGGGAGGAGGCGATAGCCAGTTTCGTTCCGCAGGAATATTGGAGCATCACCGCCATCCTCGAGACCGAAGATAGAAAATCCTTTCCCGCCCGGTTGGTCAAGATCTCCGGGAAGGATTTCGAGATACCCTCCCAAAAAGACGCCCAAGATATCGTCTCCGAACTGAAAAGCAAAAAGTTCGAGGTGGGCAAGATCAGCCGGGAAGAGAGAAGACGCTTCCCCTATGCTCCCTATATCACCAGCACCCTTCAGCAGGATGCCGCCCACCGGCTCTATTTCCCTGCGCAGAAGACCATGAAGATTGCCCAGGAGCTGTATGAGGGGGTGGAGCTGGGAGAGGAGGGGAGCGTGGGTCTGATCACTTACATGCGAACCGACTCCCCCCGGATTGCCGAGGTGGCAAGAAAATCCGCCAAGGATTATATTGAACGGAATTTCGGCTCGGACTACGTTCCTTCCAAACCGAGGGAATACAAAGCGAAAAAACTGGCGCAGGAGGCGCACGAAGCCATCCGTCCCACTTACCTGGAGCATGCGCCGGAGAAGATAAAAAAGTACCTGGGGAAGGATCAGTTCAAACTGTATCAGCTTATCTGGAACAGATTTCTCGCCTCACAGATGGCCGAGGCGGTTTTTAAGGTTACCACGGTGGACATCCAAGCGGATGAATATCTTTTCCGGAGCTCTGCATCCGCGCTTCTCTTCGACGGGTTTTTGAGAATCTATCAGGACGTAAAAGAAGAGAACGGGGACGAGGAAGCGGAATTCAAACTGCCAACTTTGAAGGAAAAAGAGATGTTAAACCTGCTGGACTTAATTCCCCGGCAGCATTTCACCAAACCTCCCCCCCGATTTACCGAGGCGAGCCTGATCAAGGAACTGGAGGAGAACGGAATCGGCCGACCCTCCACCTATGCCCAGATATTGTACACCATTAAACAGAGGAAATACGTGGAAGTGGAGAACCGTAGGCTCTTCCCCACCGAGCTGGGAAAGACGGTGAACCAGATTCTGGTGAAAAACTTCCCGGACATATTCGAGGTCAAGTTCACCGCCAATATGGAGGAGGAGCTGGACAAAATCGAGGAGGGGCAGGAAAAGTGGGTGGACGTGCTGAAAGATTTCTACGAACCTTTTCAACACAATCTGGAGAAGGTGGAGAACAACAAGGGCAAGATAAAAAAGCTCACCCAGGAGAAGACCGAGGAGATATGCGAAAAGTGCGGCAGCCCCATGATCATCCGCTGGGGGAGAAACGGGAAATTCCTGGCTTGTTCCGCCTACCCCAAGTGCAAGAATGCGAAGCCATTGGGACCGAGCGAGAATGGAAAGATAGTGCCGGATCAGGTGTGCGAGCTCTGCGGTGCCCCGATGGTGGTCAAAACCAGCCGGTTTGGAAGATTCCTCTCCTGCTCCAAATATCCGGAATGCAAGTTCACTCAGGGTTATTCCATTGGGGTAAGCTGTCCCCAGGAGGGCTGCGGAGGCTCTTTAATCGAAAGAAAAACCAAGAGAGGACGGATCTTTTACGGTTGTTCCAATTACCCTAAGTGCAAGTTTGCTTCCTGGGACAAACCGGTAGCCGAAAATTGTCCGAACTGCGATGCCAAGTTTCTGGTTTTGAAATCCTCCAAAGCCAAGGGGGAATACTTAAAATGCCTCAAATGCGGTTACGAAAAACTGGAGCCGGTGGAAGCAGTTAATGGTTGATGTTATGGCCACCGTCTATTGTCCGTTGTCCGTCGCTATGCAAACCCAATAAGATAAACTCAGACACAAGAAAATCAGGTGGAGTATAAACATTCATGTTTATCCGAAACCAAACCAGGTCCTCCTGAATGCGGTCAAGGTTCGAATAAAAAGATGAAAAGATTATATGGAAGATATTGACCAAGAGAAAGAAGAATTCCTCCACCACCTCAAGAGTGTAAAAAACTTTTCGGAAAACACAATCATCTCCTATCACGACGCTATTTCCTCTTTTACCAACTTCTTAAAAGAAAGAAGACTTTCGGTTAATCCTCCGTTTGAATACTCTCGCTCCGATATGCGAGATTATTTGGTGGACTTAAAACAAAGGAAGAAACTTAAGGAGACCACCATAGCTCACCGGGTATTTGTATTGAGATCGTTCTTCAAATATCTTCTAAGGAAGGGGAAAGTAGAGGTGAACCCGGCCTCTTTTCTGGTAAGTCCTAAAAAAAGAAAAAGTCTCCCCTCGTTTCTTACCATTTCGCAGATGGAGGAATTGCTCAAGCTCCCCCCGCGGGAGGACGTTTGGGGTTTAAGAGACTCAAGCATACTGGAGCTTTTTTACAGCACCGGCATGAGGCTTTCGGAGCTGGCGGATTTGAAGCTTTCTTCCATCGATTTCGACCGGGAACTTGTTCGGGTGTGGGGTAAAGGTGAAAAAGAAAGGATCATTCCGGTGGGAGAGGAGGCGCTTTCGGCTCTGAAGAGCTATTTGGATAAGCGCAATTCCGACCTGAAAGATCCAACTATTGCTGACAGCGAAGTACTGTTTTTGAATCATTCGGGAAAAAAGCTTACCAGCCGCAGCATCGCCAGAATAGTGAAAAAGCATGCTCAAAAAGTGAGCGAGGATAACAAAACCAGCCCTCATAAACTAAGACATACTTTCGCCACCCATCTATTGGACAGCGGGATGGATATCATGGCGGTTAAGGACCTTCTGGGACATTCGAAACTGTCCACTACCCAGATTTATACCCATGTGACCACGGAAAGATTGAAAAAGGTGTATAAGAAGGCACATCCCCGGGCGGAAAAAGAAGGTGATTCCAAACAACTTAACGGATAAATGAACATTTTTTACGTATAATATTAATAATCCTCGAAGTTCGTTAAAGATTTCGATGTAAAGAGAGGCATTTTCCTGATCTTATCGAAATTCGATCTTCGTTAATCGAGCTTCGGTACGAGCATCGCAACCGATAAACGAAAACCGGGTTTTAAAATCTGAGTGGAGAAACTGGATGATAAAATCGACCACCATAATAGGTTTACGGCATAACGGCAAGGTGGCTATTGGTGCAGACGGGCAGGTGAGTTTAGAGGAGACCATAGTCAAGCAGAACGCCAACAAACTGCGCAAGTTACATAACAACAATATCTTAGCCGGCTTCGCCGGTACCTCCGCCGATGCCTTCACTCTGTTTGAGCGTTTTGAGGCGAAGATAGAGGAATTCAGAGGAAACCTCCCCCGGGCTGCAGTGGAGCTGGCTAAAGAGTGGAGGATGGATAAGTATCTTCGCCGGTTGGAAGCGCTTCTGGCGGTTCTGGACAAAGAACATGCATTGGTTATTTCAGGCAATGGAGACGTGATTGAGCCGGACGATGGAATCGTAGCCATAGGTTCCGGCGGACCATACGCTTTGGCTGCCGCCCGGGCACTTAAATCTCATTCCAATCTGGATGCCAAAACCATCGTAAAAAGATCCATAGAGATAGCCTCCTCCATCTGTGTTTATACCAACGACCATATCATCATCGAGGAGCTTCTGTAGGATAAAGGATCATTGGGAGTGTGATATCCTAAACTTGCAGTTTTCCTTATGGTAATTACACTCCTTTAATTTTCCGGTAAAATTTACAGCCTTTTTTTAGCAATAGCAGAGACTAAATCTGCATGTAACTTGATGACACCTAAAGACATACATTAAGACACCTCCGGCATCAAACCGTATAATCGAACTTAAATTGGCTGGCATCGTATTATAGAGACAGGAAAAATTCTTGGCAGTTTCCAGCAAACCGCTTTGAAAAATCAAGAATTAGGTTATATTTAGAGTGGGTGATTCTGGGTAATCGATTTAAAGAATATGGAGAGCCATAAAAGATGAAACAGATCAAGAATCACGTTGCGGCCGAAATTAAGGACACAGAAGAAAAAGAGGAAATCCTGGATAAAGACCGTCGCCGGGAGTTAACTCCCCAGCAGATCGTCAAGGAATTGGCCCGATATATCATCGGGCAGGACCGGGCCAAAAAATCGGTAGCCATTGCACTCCGCAACCGGTGGAGAAGACAGCAGGTGGAGGGTGAGTTGAAGGACGAGATCATGCCCAACAACATCATCATGATCGGACCTACCGGTGTGGGAAAGACCGAGATCGCCCGAAGGCTGGCGAATCTGGCTAATTCCCCCTTCATCAAGGTGGAAGCTTCCAAATACACCGAAGTCGGCTATGTGGGAAGGGACGTGGAATCGATGGTGAGGGAATTGACCGACCTGTCGGTCGCCATGGTGAGAAGAGAGAAAGCAGAAGAGGTCAAACCCAAAGCGGAGATCTTGACTGAGGAAAAAATACTGGACCTGCTTTTACCCCCCAAGCCGCGCCGGAAGAAGCTGGATTTCCCCCGACCTTTAGCCGGGGAATACGGAACCCCTTCCTTTCCTTTTCCGGAATCGGCTGAGGAAAACCCGGAGGAGAACGGGATAAAGACCAGGGAAAAATTGAGAGATCAGTTTCGCCAGGGGAAACTGGCTAAAAGAAGCATCGAGATAAACGTCCCCAATGAAAGGTTCCCCATCATTGAGGTGTTTTCTCCTCAAGGGATCGAGGAGCTCGGTATAAACTTCCAGGAGATGTTCTCCGGCATGCTGCCCAAGAAGACCAAAAGAAGAAAGGTTACCGTGGCAGAGGCACAGAGGATATTGTCCCAGGAGGAGCTGGATAAGCTGATAAATTTTGACGAGGTGATCGGTGAGTCCTTAGAAAGGGTGGAGAACTCCGGCATAATATTTATCGACGAGATAGACAAGATCGTGGGTGACCGGTCCAAGGAGGGTCCGGACGTCTCCCGGGAGGGGGTGCAAAGAGACCTTCTTCCCATCGTTGAAGGCACCAACGTGATGACCAAGTATGGGATGGTCAAAACCGACCACATTCTCTTCATTGCTGCCGGCGCCTTTCACGTTGCCAAACCGTCGGATTTAATTCCGGAGATGCAGGGTCGCTTCCCTATCCGGGTGGAGCTGGACAGCTTGACCACCGAGGATTTCGTCCGCATCTTGACCGAGCCGAGGAATGCCCTGATCAAGCAATATATAGCCCTGCTCGGCACCGAGGGATTGGAGCTTTCCTTCACGGATGACGCCATACGGGAGATAGCCAAAATCGCCAATATGGTCAACGAGAGGACGGAAAACATCGGAGCCCGGCGTTTGCATACGGTGATGACCATCCTGTTGGAGGAGATCATGTTCAAGACGCCGGAGACGAAAAGCAAAAAGGTGAAGATCACCAGAGAGTTGGTCGAAAACACGCTGAAAGACATAGTGGAGGACGAGGATTTAAGCCGATATATCTTATAGACTAAGGCGGAGACTGAGACTGGGAGCTGAGAGGTATATTAGATTTCTATATATTATGAGAATTGAGATTAGAATTACATTTTAAGAACGGTTTGAACACAGGGGAGTCCCTCGCCTCGGTACTGAACGAAACTGAAGTGTGGACTCCCGTAATTCTATTAGCAGTAAGCTTCACAAGAAGGAATGGACGAAGGTAGGATATTTCATTTGAATATCCGATAAACTCTTTGATGCTTTGGCAATGGGAATTGCCGGAACTCATGTATGCGTAAATTCTCGGGAGATATATATGAAATACAAGGTGAACATTAAGAAAACCGAAGAGGGTTACGCGGTTTGGTGCCCTGGTTTGCCTGGATGTTGGTCGCAAGGACGAACTGAAAAAGAAGCTTTGGAGAACATAAAGGATGCCATCCAAGCATATTTGAAAACGGTTGATGAATTAAGTAAAAACAAAAAGACACGCTATGTTGAAGTTGCTGGGTAGAATATGCCTAAGCTTTCAGGAATAAGTCATGAGCGGGCAGTAAGAGCTTTTGAAAAGGCAGGTTTTTGGATTGCTCGTCAGGGTAAACACATCACTATGACTAATGGGGAGCGCATTATTACTATTCCACGAGAAAATCCAGTAAATGCGTATACCATGGCTGGTATTATAAAAGATGCTGGTTTAACCATAGAGGAGTTCAAAAAACACCAATAATAGACGATTGACGTTAGTCGGATATGGGCGTAACTCTATCCGACAAGCGGAATGGAGGCTTTTGTATGAAACAACTCAAGATTATTGTGGAAAAACATCCGGATGGCTACGTAGCCCATCCATTGGGAGTTAAAGGAGTGGTCGTTGGACAAGGTTACACCTATGAAGAAGCTTTATCCGATGTGAAATCAGCCATTCGTTTCCATATCGAGATATTCGGACGAGAGGTTCTCTAGATCGAGCCACAAATCTTGGAAGCATTTATCGGTGAGACTAATATCTCGAGGAATTGATTCTTAAAAGTTTATGAGAAAACATAATTGCAAGTCGGATATGGGTAAAACCCTATCCGACAAATCCTTTATTAAGTTATCGAATCCATATATTTGAAAACAGGAGAACTCGTGGAATTC
>JBDROD010000169.1:0-5119 GCA_043810415.1 Candidatus Zixiibacteriota bacterium
TCCCAACCCATTTAACCCCATCACCACCATTCACTTCACCGTCTTCAGTCGACAGTCCACAGTCCATAGTCCCATCCTCACTTCCCTTAGAATCTATAATATATTGGGGGAGACGGTTAAAACTTTAGTGGATGAGTTCAAAGGCAAAGGAAGTTACACGGTTGTCTGGGACGGGAAAGACGACAAAGGGGAAGAGGTGGCAAGTGGGATATACTTCTACCGGCTGAAATCGGGTGAGTTCAGCGAAGCCAAGAAGATGCTTCTGTTGAGATAATTTATTTTTCTGTTTTTCGCTCCCCCATAATATAATTTTTATAAAAATGATTATTGTAGGGACAACTCCCCGCCTTTGGTGGTTCGACCTTGCTCCCTTCGACTATGCTCCTTTCGACTCCGCTCAAGGACGGTGAGTATCGCCGAACCGTCAGGGACAGTGAGCGTAATCGAACTGTCACCATCCTGAGCCATTCGAAGGACGGGATGTTCCACATGAGTAGTCCCTACGGTTTTTTTGATTTTAAGAGATGGTGAGGATGAAATCAAAAAAATACCCCGATCCCGTTTTTGACGGGATCGGGGCTATATGATGCACCCCCTTAGTTTGGTTCATGGTTCACAGTTCATGGTTCATAGTATCTAACACCAAAATTAAAGCTGTGGACTGTCGACCGTGGACTATGGACGGTTTAACAAGGTGCCGGACCGGATTTAAACAGGTAATTGAGCAGATAGATAATATCCGCTACATCAATTATCCCGTTGCAATTTAGATCTCCAGAATCGTAGGGGAGGGGATCAGGTCCATACGCATATAAGTTGTTGATCAGGTATATCACATCACTTATATCCACCAACCCATCATGGTTGGCATCTCCCCGGATGAAAGGACTTTCACCCACGGTTATGTAAAGCTGCTGGGTATCGGTCTTTATCGGGTTGGTTGAATCGGTAACCTTGATGGTGAAGTCGAAACTGTCCTGAACCGTGGGAACGCCGGAGATCACTCCGGTCAAAGAATCCAGCTCTAGTCCATCGGGCAGATTCCCGCTGTCCAATTTCCACTTGTATTGTGGGGTGCCTCCCTTGGCCCATAAGGTCTCCGCATAAGCGGAAAACTGAGATGCAGCCGGTAGATCGGTGGTAACTATGTTCATCCCGTAAGTGGTGGAACTGACCGTTCTTAAGATCCAGACATTCGGGTCCACATTCACGCTGACGTTGGTACCGGGTACCCGTACCTTGAAATCCTTGTGTCGCGGATCGTTGAAAGCGACCGCGATGGTATCTTTGGAAGAGGAGGTTACCCGCAGGTCGACCGGCATGGTGAAATGAGTGGGGTTGGTGGTCTGGGTCTGGTCGATGTGGATATACACGTCGGTGGCTGAACCTCCGCCGGCCGGTTCGGTCATAAAGGAATACCGGTATTTGGGATAATAGGTCCCGTAGATCCATTCCTGGAAGAAATAGTCCAGGTCCATGCCGGAAGCAGCTTCGCATATTCCCTGGAAATCCTCGGTCTCCGCCACCCCATTGGCATAGCGGGGGTCGGAATAAAAATCCCTGAAAATCCGGAAGGAGGTGGAATCCCCCACAATACGTCTGAGCATGTGTAATACCTGAGCGCCTTTATCGTATACGATGGAACCGAAGATGCCCCAGGCGTCGGTGGTATCCTGGATGAATATGCTCCCCCCTCCCCAGAATTGCATGCTGTTCATATAGGAATGATAGCTGCTCGATCCCCCGTTGTGTTCCGCCCATAAGGCTTCGCAGTAGGAGGCAAAACCCTCGTTCAGCCAGATATGGTGCCAGTTGTGGCAGGTGATATAGTCTCCCCACCACTGGTGAGCCAGCTCATGGGCGATCACCCATTCGGAATACCAAGAGGAGGAAATACTGGTGCAGGTTTGATGTTCCATCGCTCCGCCCCAGGTAAAATGCGCCATACCATATTTCTCCTCCACCCAGGGGTATTCACCGAAGGTTTCGGCATAATACCGGATCATGGAGGGGGTGATGGGATATAGTGATTGGGCTTGAGAAAGGCGTTCCGGATAAACATAATAGATAACGGGTATGGAGTCGCCAGCCAGGGTATTATACCAGTTGGAGAAGATGGAATAATTGGTGGCAGCGAGCATCACCAGATAGGTGGTTATGGGGTATTTCTCGTGCCATTTGTAGGTTTTGGTGGAACCGTTGTTGACTATCTCCCTTAAAAGACCGTTGGATGCCACATACAGATCCGAGCGGACGGTTACGTTGATGTCGACCGAATCCGCCTTGTCCCGAGGAAGGTCCTTGCAGGGCCACCAGGATTGGGCAAAATACGGTTCGCTTAGGGTGCACATTACCGGATAAGAGGGACTTCCGTGACTGCTCCAATCGAACGACTGCAGTCCCCCCTCCAGAGGATGACCATGATAGTAAACCGTCACTCCGAAGGACTGACCGGCATTATAGGTGGCATTCAGAAATATGCGGATCAAGTTACTGCTCCAGGTGAAGGACAAATGCGCACTGTTGCTTATACACGAATCCACGTACATTTGGGCGTTGTCAAAGAAATTAAGCTCCACCACGTTGAAACCGTTTATCAGCGCCGTACCGTACAGATAGACCGCACCGGTCAAGATCTGGGTGGTGTCGTTCAAACTCAAATCCAGGCGGTAGTACCTGGCATCGAAATCGCCTTGACTCTTGGTCTCCTTTAAGGGGAGGGCGATTCCCAGCTTACGGATTTCGTTCAATCTCTGTTGCTTCATGGCCGCTTCCATCTGGTGGAATTGGCTGGGAGTGGTGTTCTGATCGGTGTAGATAGCTTCCTTTTGGGGTACATTCAGATTTTGGGCAAGGGCGACGCTACTGCCGCTCCAAAAAGAGAGCACAAAAAACCCCAATAAAAGAACAAATAGAAAACGTTTCACTTAAAACCTCCTTAGAAATTTGAATTGTTAACCACAGGTAAAACAGCCGAATAAAAAAGCCAAACCCAATCTGTGCTTATGAGTTCAGCTTATTTGCAATTTAATACAAAATCCGCTTTTGTCAATGATTTTATTGCATTCTCCGCTAATAGCATGTCTTTTCCTTAATCGCGCCGTCAAAAATAGAATACGATTGACTTCGACATGATAATCAATTAAATTTTCTAAGGGCGCAGAAAAAACAATTAAAATAGGTAGAATATGGTATATTTGCGAATGATTCGAACCAGAACTTTTCGCTTTCTTTGCGCTGGGCTTTTTCTTCTGCTATTTTCTTCAGCCGCATATTCGGAAATAGGGATTCGAACGGATTTCACTATGGTATCAAGATACATCTGGAGAGGATTTGATACCATATCCGATAACCGTCCTGCCATTCAACCATCTTATACATTAACTTTCGGTAAAAGCGGCATTATGCTTAACCTTTGGTCGGCGTTTGCCTTAGCGGATACCGATTTTATCGAATTGGATTTGATTGCAGGTTATGATAAAACCTTCTCTAACGATTTAACCTTATCTGCTGGGATGGGTTATTTCACCTTCCCCAGTCTGCCCCGCTGGCCCGATAAGAATTCCACCTCTCCCGAAGCATATATGGGGATTACCGCTTGCTCTTTTCCTCTATCTCCCGCTCTGACTTTCTATTATGACTTCAATCTGGGGGATGGCTTTTATGGCACTTTCTCCTTCAACCAAAATCTCCCTATCAAAGGCAAAATCATCTGTTCTTCTTTTGCGGTAGGTTATACTACCCAATATCGCAAAATTGGTGTTGATCGGGGCATATCGGACGTATATTTGGGGCTCTCTATGGATTTTATTACCAAAGGAATCACCCTGACGCCTTCCATTAATTACGTTATTGTGCCTAATCATACCATAAACAGTGAAAACGAGTTTTGGGTGGGTTTTTCCATTGGGTGGACAACAGGTGGACCAGTTGATTAAAGTATGATGGAATGTCCTTTGCCTCCAACTAAAAGGAATAAAGCATTTGCAACGAACGGCGGTATGCACCGTATGGTGCATACCGGGGGACGGAACACACAAAAATTGGATTATTATTGAATGATGAGTGAACATTTTAAAGACTACGACGAGGTACTTTCTTACCTCTACAACCTGGAGCGCTTTGGGATCAAGTTAGACCTGACGAACATCACCGCGCTGATGAGCCATCTGGGAAACCCTCATATGAAATTCCCATCAATTCACATTGCCGGAACCAACGGAAAAGGCTCCGTTGCTGCCATGATGCATTCGATCTTTTGTGAAGCCGGCTACAAAACCGCCCTTTACACCTCCCCCCATCTGGTGGACTTCAGGGAGAGAATCAAAATAGGTCAGGATATAATAGAAAAAGATTATATATTTGATTTCGTTCGGAAGCTAAGGGAGGAGATCGACAGAAATGGTTATACTTTCTTTGAAGTAACCACCGCTTTGGCATTCCAGTATTTTGCAGAAAAGAAAGTCGATGTGGCAATCATCGAGACCGGTATGGGAGGACGTTTGGATGCCACCAATTTGATAAATCCTCTGGTTTCGATAATTACCAGCATCGGTTTGGAGCATACTGAACACTTAGGAGTTACAATTCCTCAGATAGCCGGTGAAAAAGCGGGGATTATCAAAGCCGGTGTCCCTACCATTACGGGAGTAAGTCAACCTGAAGCTCTGGATGTGATTAAGTCTGTTTGTGCGGAGAAAGATTCAGAGCTGAACGTGGTTCAGGGGAAATCAAGCTTTTCAATTTTAGAATCTTCAATATTCGGATCGAAATTCAATTTTTCATCCGAATCAGATAAATACGAAGCTTTGGAATTGAATCTGGCAGGAGAACATCAGGTTCTGAATGCGGCGATATGTTTAAATGCCATTCAGGAATTAAAACATTTGAATTGGAAGATTGATGAAATATCAATAAGAAATGGCTTAAAACGGGTAAACTGGAGAGGAAGATTGGAGGTCTTTCGCAGAGAACCCTTAATCCTCTTGGACGTTGCCCACAATCCGGCTGGAATTCAGACTTTGATTAATACTTTGGAGAAATTCTTCCCCGAAAAGAAAATCATTTTTATCTTTGGTGTGATGGAAGATAAAGATCATCACTCCATGTTGAAGGAAAT
>JBDROD010000170.1:0-2611 GCA_043810415.1 Candidatus Zixiibacteriota bacterium
GGACCAATATCATCTTGGTCGAGGCTATTTGTCTTTGTTTCTGGATTGTTATTGACCATCCCGGAAGGGCGGACTGATATTATAGGTCTGGTCTTAGGAGCCATTACTATAGGGACAGTTGTTCTGACGAAACGAAGGAAATCCGCCTATTTGTAGCTTGGCCGAGAAAGGTCTGGCTTAAATGAGTGGATAGTCTATCAGTAAACGATTTACCACTGAAGCAAAATAGAGCTTTTGCTGAATTGGTAATCTTGGTTGAATTTATTGATGGCCTTGTCGTCGCCAGAAGACCGGTTCTTTTTTAGACAGCGAGAGGAGAGAAAATGGTCTATTCCGGTTGGGCAGGTAGAATTGCGGAGATCGATCTTACGGGAGCAAAAGTCAACATCGTACCTTTAGACCAAGATCTGATCTTGAAGTACCTCGGGGGCCGAGGGTTTAACACCAAGATCCTCTTCGATCGCGTGAAACCCAACACTCCAGCCTTTTCACAGGAAAATGTCATCGTCTTTTCAGCAGGCCCCCTCATCCGAACTGGATTCCCGGTAGCGAACCGGTGTGTGGTATCAACCAAATCTCCTCTGAGCTATTACGCGATGGGGCTCGCCGGGGGTTATTTCGCCGCAGAATTGAAGGCAGCTGGGTTTGACGGGATCATTATAAATGGATGTTCTCCGAAACCTGCCCAGATACTCATCCAAGATGAAGAGATCCGGATCGAAGAAGCGATGGATCTTTGGGGACTAGGTACGTATGAAACTCAGAAGAGGATTCGCAGTCAGCGTGGGGAGAAGTTTAGGATCGCATGCATTGGTCCTGCAGGAGAGAAGAGGGTCCGATTCGCGGGGATCATGTTCGATCAACGAGCAGCCGGAAGAGGTGGACTGGGCGCAGTCATGGGTTCTAAGAATTTGAAGGCTATTGCTGTCAGAGGGACTGGATCTGTTTCTATATACGATCCTAAACGCTTGAAATCCCTTCTCAGAAAGTTAGCGGAGGAGATTAAGAAGAAACCGGGTCCCAGGCCTAACTTCTCTAAGTATGGAACACTTGAGGCCATTGAGATTATTCACGGACTCGGCCTTTTCCCTTCTAGAAACTTCCAGAAAAGTATAACGGAGAATATCGAAGCAATTAGTTTAGGGGGATTATGGTCTTTTGCAGCTAAACGGCCTACTCCCTGTTTCCAGTGCTCAGTGAGGTGTACAAACGCATTCAAAATCGATGATCCCCTAACGGTCGAAGCAGATGGGCCAGAATATGAAACAGTGGCAGCTCTTGGCGGTATGTGTGAAATAATTGATCCAAAGGCTATCATTCTGGCAAACCATATCTGTAGAGATCTTGGCATAGATACAATATCTACGGGTTGCACAATAGCTTTTGCCATGGAGTGTATTGAAAAAGGGTTAATGACTTCTGCTGAGGTGGGTATAAGAGACTTTTGTTTCGGAAAGAGCGAGCCTTTTTTAGAAGAGATCCGGGCAATCGGATTGCGGAAAGGAGAATTTGGCTATTTGATGGGTGAAGGAACGAGAATTCTTTCGGGAAAGATTGGACAAAATTCGGAACGATTTGCTCCTCATGTGAAGGGATTGGAGTTAGGCATGTATGATCCACGAGGTTCAACCGGAATGGCTCTTGTATTTGCAGTCGCGAATAGAGGGGGCTGTCATCATTCACAAGGGTATCCATTCAGGGATGAAATGGCTTCAGGAACACGTTTTGACGTTTTAGGAAAAGGAAAACTTGTGAGGAAATTGGCACAGTCAAGAATTCTTGTTGACTCCTTAGCTTATTGTGGATTTCTAACAGATACGATTGACTGGTCGATCCCTGAGGCACTTTCTGCCTCTACAGGTATCGATTTTACATGGGATACGTTAAAAGAGATCTCAGATAGAGCAAATACATTGGAACGGCTTTTTGTTCTCCGTGAAGGGTGTTCCCTGAAGGAAGACACTCTTCCCCAAAGGTTCTTTGATGAACCATTTCCCGATGGACCCTTTAAGGGCCGTAAAGTAGATCGTTCTGACTTAGAAGAAATGAAAAAAGAGTATTTTGAAGAGTGTGGATGGGGACAATATGGAATTCCTAAGGAAGAAACTTTGGAGAGACTTAAACTTAAATAATTTCATTTACTTGATCTAAAGAAGCTTAGTAATCATAGAAAAAGATTGGGCGGAGAGAAGAGAATGGATGAATACCCGGAGTATCAAAGAGAGGAGATCTATCAAGATTTGAAGGAGGTTCTTCCTGAAGAAGCAATTTCCGAAAATCTCTTTGAAAGAATAAACAATGCTCTCGATCCCTATACCTTTGCTTTAGACATTAGACCAGAGGACGTACCTTATGCAGTTGTAAGACCCGGATCTACTAGGGAAGTGAGTGATTTGATGAGGTATGCGAATTTTAAGAAGATCCCGGTCTTTGTCAGAGGTTCGGGAACGAGTCTTCAAGGGGCTTCGAGATATTTTCATAAAGGTATCGTATTGAATGTTAGCAAATTAAATCATTTGAATATCATGAAAGACTATGGATTCGTAGAGTTTGGGCCAGGTCATCGGGTTCTATATGTTAAGGAGCAATTAGAAAAGGAGGGCTATTTCCT
>JBDROD010000171.1:0-8235 GCA_043810415.1 Candidatus Zixiibacteriota bacterium
GGGAATTTAAATACCTCCACTGTCGGCAGGTGAACGTCCACCGCAAAACAATGCGGTTAGGAAAATACCTTAATAGCAGATTCTCGCTGCTTTTAGTTCAATCATAGGAACACAATCCTCTATGGGAAGCACCTGGATCGAAATACTGATAATCCTGCTTCTTATCTTAGCCAATGGCTTCTTCTCCTCATCTGAAATTGCTCTCATCTCCGTCAGGAAAAGTTTCATCCGGCATCTGGCCGAAAAAGGTCATAAAAAGGCGCAGCTGGTCAATCGGCTCCAGAATAAACCGGATGTGTTTTTGGCCACCATTCAGACGGGAATTACCCTGGTGGGAACCTTAGCTTCAGTGGTGGGAGGGGCAAAGATCGTCGATATCTTGATCCCCCTAATTCAGAAGATCCCTTCCCGAGCCATACAAAATTCCGCAGAATCCATCGCCATCGGGATAGTGGTAGTGATCATCACCTATCTTCTGCTGGTTTTGGGCGAACTGGTTCCCAAGTACCTGGCATTGGCTTATCCGGAGAAAATCGCTTTTCATACGGCAGGATCCATCCACATCCTGTCCCGACTGGGATTTCTGGTGGTCAAACTCCTATCTTATTCCAGCCGTCTTTTGGTCGCCCCCTTCATCCGCCGGATACCGCAGGAGAGCGGCTTCGTCAGTGATGAAGAGTTAAAATTCATAGTGCACGAGGGGAAAAAGGAGGGGGTTTTTGATCAGACCGAGGAGGAGTTGATCCACAGCGCCCTGGAGTTCACCGATACCACGGTTCGAAATGCCATGACCCCCCGTACGGAGATTGTCGCCCTGGATATAAATGTGGGGGAAAAACAGGCCATTCGGGCAATGACCGAGGAGGGATATTCCCGAATCCCGGTTTATCAGGACAACATAGACAACATCGTGGGAATAATCTACGCCAAGGACATGATCAATCTCCTGCAGCATCAGGAGCTCATCATCCTCGAGGACATCCTGAGTAAACCTTACTTCGTGCCCGATTCCATGAAGATCTCCGAGCTTTTGAAACAGTTCCAGAAGAAAAGAATCCACATGGCCATCGTTCTGGATGAATTCGGCGGCACCGCCGGATTGATCACCATGGAGGACATAATGGAGGAGATAGTGGGGGAGATCCGGGACGAATATGACCGGGATGAAGAGGACGAGATGTATGTTCTGTCGGAGAACTTAGCCATCGTAAACGCCGGCATGAATATCGGCGAATTCAACCAGAAATTCGGAACCGATCTTCCGGAAGAATATAATACCCTGGGAGGTTATCTTACCGGCACTCTGGGAAGAATACCGCTTTTGGACGAGGAGGTTAAAATCGGACCGCTCACCTTCATCATCTTCGACAAGGTGGGACCAAGAATAAAAAAGATAAAGGTAAGTAAGGAAACCAATTGAAATATCTCCAAACCATCAACTGCCTTATATATTGTTTTATCGGGGAATTGAACAATCAACCCTGATATCTTGATCCTTGACCCTGTACCTGTTACCCTGAATTACTATTATGTTTGAATCCATACTGGCGCCCATAGGAAATTGGATAATCGGCTTCATCTCCCAATTAGGGTATGGCGGGATCATTATCACCATGGCAATTGAGAGCGCCTGTATTCCCCTCCCCTCGGAGATCATCATGCCCTTTTCCGGATATCTGGTATCCACCGGGAGATTCACCTTATGGGGAGCTGCTATAGCCGGTGCCTTTGGTTGTGTGGTCGGATCGGTGGTAGCCTATTGGGTGGGAGTTTGGGGAGGACGTCCCTTTATTCAAAAATATGGGAAGTATGTGCTGTTATCGTCAAAGGATCTGACTACCGCAGATCGGTTTTTCGAAAAATACGGTGAGTGGGCTATATTCTTCTCCCGCCTTCTCCCCATTATCCGGACCTTCATCTCCCTTCCGGCAGGCATTGCCCGGATGAATTTTGCCAAATTCGTTATTTATACGTTTGTCGGCTCGGTCCCCTGGTGCTTGATGCTGGCTTACGTGGGAAAACTTTTGGGGGAAAACTGGATGAGCATAAAAACGTATTTTCGTCGGGCGGATATATTCATCGCCATTATCATTATTCTCGGAGTGGCTTACTTTTTGTACCGCCATTTGAAACCGGACAAGGGAAATACTGCTTAAGGTGAACCTATGTATTATTTGGCCTACTTCGGCACGGTCTTCATATCGATTTTTCTGGTGGTGGACGTGGTCACCAACCTTCCCATTTTTTTATCTTTAACCCAGAAATATACGGTTAAAGGAAGGAAGGGGATTGCTCAGAAAGCACTGTGGGTGGCTCTGGGAATTCAGCTTTTATTCGTGGTCTTCGGTAATTATATATTCGCATATTTGAACATCCAGTTGTATTCCTTCTCCATAGCAGGAGGAATTCTACTCTCCATCGTCGCCATGGAAATGCTGTTCGGACGCAAGACCCGTACCGAATATCAGGAAACGGAGCAGGAAGAGGAGAAGGATGATATTTCCGTGGTTCCGCTGGCTATCCCTCTTCATACCGGACCCGCCTCCATCGTTACCGGAATGATACTTTTCGGAAAAGCAGAAACCTGGGGGTTGAAATCTATTTTCGTTTTAGCCACCGTCTGCGTTTATTTGATCTCCATGCTCATCCTCCTGAAATCCGACCTGATATATAGAATCTTCAAACCTTTGGGTATGAAAGTCATCACCCGGGTGATGGGTTTGATCCTTCTGACTTTGGCGGTGCAATTCGTGGTGAATGGAATCAAGGAAGCGCTAAACCTCTGATGACATTCACTTGAGCCGAGAGACCGAGATTCTTTTGGTTTGGATGTGATTGACACCCAGGGTATCAAATCGAATCGGATAAAATCTTTATTTTATTATTTTTTTTAATCCTATTTTCATATCCTTTATTTTGATTGGAATAAAACCAAGTGGACGGGAGGTAGATCAATAAAACAAAATAGGGAGATTCCATTATGTTCAAGCAACAAAAACTGTTGGTAATAATCAGTTCAATGACTCTGATCGGTTTTCTGGTATGGGGATGTGCATCCAAATCTTACGTAAGGAAACAGACGCAGGAACTTGAGTACCAGAACCAAGTCAATAAGGCTCAAATCGACGAGCTTAAATCGAAACTGGCCACCACCGATGCCAAAGCCGATATTGCAACAAAAACTGCCCGGGAAGCTTTTACGAAAGCGGAAGAAGCTGCAGGTTATACCGGATATGTGGAATACTCCGCTTTGGGTGAAAGAGAGGTAAACTTCGATTTCGATTCATATCAACTTGGAAAAATCGATAAAGACATATTGAATGAGATCGGTAACGCCATGCAGCAACACCCCGAGCTGATACTGGAGATCGAGGGACATACCGACTACGTCGGCTCGGATGACTATAATTTGCTGTTGGGACAGAAAAGAGCAGAAAGCGTGAAGAGATATTTGGCTGATAAGTTTGGTATTGCTCTTCACCGGATGTTCTATATCAGCTTTGGAAAAACCAAGCCTAAGGAACCGACCGACACCAGGACCGGTCAAGCTGCACAACGAAGAGCGGTTTTGAGACTTTTGGGGCCTAAAGCGGAATAAGCAGTATCTTATTTCAACCGCAAAACCAATCTGTCAAAGTTTAACTTAATCTCACCCCTTACCAACGTTTTCTCCACTTTAGGTAAGGAAAGGTAGGGGGTGATTTATTTATATGAATAATCTCTGACCTGAAGATTTTTAGGTTTTCATTATAACGAACAAGCCCATACCTTTGACTCGGTCTAAGGATCTGACACTTTTCCCCAATTATATAAAAAACTCATCCTCTTCCTTCCCTAAACCGGTCGGGAATGTCGCCGATCATACATACGGGGAATTGACATCATAGCTCAAAGCGTTGGAAGGACTTATTTTTTTCTTACACGATTTTGCTTGCTTTTTCCCCGGCATTAAATTATATTTTATCAGAAGGGGAACTTAACTAAGTTAAGTAATTATATTCTTATATCTTATTTACCATTCCGGAGGTGATTTATGACTAAAAGAATTGTAATGATCTGTTTATGGTTGGCAATTTGCTGTCAACCGTTATGGGGTAATCCGATCAAAGACATTGCTGACCATCCCGCCCAACTGGTAGAGAATATTAAAGAGTCTTCAAAATCGGTTGACCAGACAGTTTCTGTTCAAGGTTACCCGGCTGAGGAGGACTTGATCGAGGTGATGTTCGACCAAACTTCCCGGATTCGCCTCCGTAACGGAGCACTTGTTGATCTGACTACAAACGCTCTGGCTGGTGTCGATATGGTTCTGCAGAAGTATGATTGGTTCGAATGGAATCGAATCTGTGACGTGCCCGAGGAGAGATTGGATGAGATTCAAGCTAAAGGTGAAGCCAATACCGGCAAACCCGTATATAATTTGAACAATATCTATCGTCTTCGCATTCCAAAGGGTTGGGACGTTTGGGCGGTCAGTCAGGAGTTGGAATCGCTGCCCGGCATTATTCTTGCCCGACCCGTGCCAAAACCTATGACTCTTCCTACTCCTCCCGATTACGCTTCGTGTATCGGTAGCACGTGTCAAGGTTACTTACGCTCGGCCAGTTCCACTCCTACAGGAATTGACGCTGATTATGCCTGGACCCAAACCGGGGGAAACGGAGCCGGCGTAACCGTATGTGATCTGGAGTACGGTTGGAATTACAACCATGCAGATCTCACCAAAGCAGTTGGTTCCCAGATCAACCCCAATACGATTTACTATCCTGCCGGAGCGGATACCAACCATGGAACTGCCGTAATCGGTGAACTTTCTTCCGATAATAATGGCTGGGGAACTACCGGAATCTGTTATGGCGCATCCTTGAAAACCTGCGGCACAGTGTATCCTAATGCTACCACCTGGAATGTCCCCGGTGCCCTAGCTTATGCCATTGATAGTCTTTCTCCTGGTGATGTGATCCTTTTGGAACAGCAATGGGCCTATACAAACGGTGGTACCGACTTTATCCCCATCGAATGGTGGCTCAACTACACGCCCAATCCCCAGACATTCAACGCGGTCTATGCCGCCATTGTAAATGCGGTGTCGAACGGCATCCATGTGGTTGAAGCCGGGGGCAACGGTTATATGAATACCAATAATCTGACCTGGTATGGCAATTCGGGCGCCATCATCGTAGGAGCAGGCGGAGTCTATGCTGGTGGCACATATCCTCAAGGAGATCTGGCGAAACTTGACTTCTCCAGCTTTGGCTCGCGTTTTGACCTTCAAGGCTGGGGTGAAAATGTAACCACGACGGGATACGGCAATCTCTACAGCGCTGAAGGGTATAACTATTGGTACCGGAGAGACTTCGATGGGACTTCCAGTGCTACTCCTATCGTAGCTGGAGCGGTAGCTTGTTGCGTGGGGTATTGGAAGGCGAATATCTCGGCAATTCCACCTTCTCCACATTATCTCCGGACTATCCTGATAAATACAGGCACTCCTCAGGTCGCTCCCCAATCTGGCTGGATAGGACCCCGTCCAAATTTGCATGCTGCCTTCGACGCCTTCAATGCCGAGTGGGTGGATTTGACCTACCCCCCTTTGGGAAAGGACACAACCTACAGCTTAGGCGTTGCCTGGGGTGACTATGATAACGACGGCGATCTGGACGTCTATTTAACACACGGTGGGAATCCCAACCAGCTTTTCAGGAATGAAGGTGGTGGTGTTTTTGTTGATGCCACCAGCGGACCTTTGGGGGATTCAGACTTTGGAGATGGGGTAGCATGGGGAGATTACGATAATGATGGTGATATCGATATGTACCTGGCGAACTGCGGAACCGCCAATAGGCTTTTCCGGAACGAGGGCGGAGGAGTTTTCGTTGACGCCACCAGTGGACCTTTATGGGATGTTGGATGTGGTACCGGCTTAGCCTGGGGAGATTTTGATAACGACGGTGATCTGGATATCTACTTAGTGAACGCCGACAGCACCAACAAGCTTTTCCGGAACGATGGGGGTGGATTCTTTGTTGATGCCACCACTGGTCCCTTGGGGGATTCAGGAAATGGCACAGCCGTATCTTGCGCGGATTATGACAATGACGGTGATCTGGACATCTATATCGTGAACGCGGGTAATGCTAACAAGCTTCTCCGAAACGAAGGGAATTTAGTCTTTGTTGATGCCACCAGTGGACCTTTGGGGAATGCACTAAACGGTAGAGGAGTAGATTGGGGGGATTATGATAACGATGGTGATCTGGATCTCTACTTTGCCAACTGGAATACTGGAAACAAGCTTCTCCGCAACGATGGCGGAGGGGTCTTTGTGGATGTTACCAGTGGACCTCTGTCAGATGGGGGACACGCGAAAAATGTCGCCTGGGGGGATTACGACAACGATGGCGACCTCGATTTATTTTTGGCGAAAGGGGATGGTGCGACTTTGGGTCCGAACCGGCTTCTGCGTAACGATGGTGGCGGGACCTTTGTTGACGCAACTTCCGGAGCTTTGGCAAATTTGGGATTGTGGAGCGGGGCAAGTTTGGGGGATTTTGATAACGACGGTGATCTCGATCTTTATGTAGCCAACATGCAAGGTGCCAACAGTTTGTTTCTCAACCAGAAGGGCTCCGTAAACCATTGGCTTCAGGTAAACCTGGTAGGGGTCCTCTCCAACCGGTCTGCCATAGGTGCTCGTCTTCGTGCCGTCTCGGGTACACTATCGCAGATACGGGAGATTTCGGGCGGCTCCGGCTATATGTCTCAGAACTCCCTTACGGCTGAGTTTGGGTTAGGTGCCCGGACGCAGGTAGACACGCTGGAGATTCGATGGCCCTCTGGTACCGTTCAACAACTCACCGGAGTGCCGGTGGATACTATTATGACGATCACGGAAGCAGCCTTTATCCGGGGTGATGCCACCGGAGATGGAAAAATAGACATAGGCGACGTGGTCTATCTCATCAATTATCTTTACAAGAATGGTACGGCGCCTAATCCTTTGGCTGCCGGAGATGCTACCTGTGACGGAAAGGTCGACGTGGGAGATATTGTATATCTGATCAATTACCTATTTAAGAATGGACCACCCCCTCCGTGTTAATCCGCAACGTTCGAGCGTTGTTTTTCAAAATATTCTAGCCCCAGTTTTAGTAAACTGGGGCTTTTCTTATGTCGATGTTTGCATATTATTGCTTTATGCAATTCCTCAACTATAGCTTCTTTTTAGGACGTGCGAACGGAACAGTGATTTGAATTCTTTGAAAGCTTTCAGCTTTTTTGTCCCTACAAAAACCAGCAATAATTCAAACAAAATCCATAAGAGATATACAAAAACGATCTCCTCGCGCCAACTAGGAAGGATGAACTGAGTAAACCATAGTGAAAAAAGCCCTAAAGCTTCATGCCATCGGAACTCCATGTTTGCCAGGAAAAGAAATCCTAAAATAGCCTGAACCATGGTCAATAAAATCTCTATCTTTTGGTGGTGATCGAAATGAATGGCAGAAACTTCCCCTCGACTTATGCTGTAAACAATTGGAATCATAGCAACCAACACGGTCCACTGGTTTATGTTGGATGATACCATATTCATCAGTGCCATGGGTGCTTTTTTCACTTTTCTCGCCCAGTTGAAAGCAGTAACCTTTTCGGGGAACTCGGACAGAAAAGGGGCTACCCACTGCACGAAAACGAAATTAGAAACCCCTAAAAGCGTTGCTAAAGCCAGCATGCTGTAAAGGAAAGGATGCGCCACGAAATATAGCCATAAACCTCCGATTAGGAAAAGAGCAGCGATGGATAGGTTACGCGGAATGGGTTTCATCTGCAGAATCATCCGGGGGACTTTGTCTACGTCCTCCATCTTCTCCTGTTCCTGTGGTGGTATTTTCTGCAGGATGTAAAGATAGCCCAGATACATGATGATCAGAATAACCGAGTCGAACAAGCTCAAGGTCCCCTTGATAAGGATAATGAAGAAATAACCGATGGGGGGTAAAAGACCCATCACCTCAACTGCATGCTCTCCATCCAACTTGATATTCACCAGTCTTTTCCCCGTCTGTTTCCTTTTTCTGAAGAATGCGGCGGTAAAATAGATCATGGGCCAGGCCAGTCCGGTAAGAAGACGCAATGAGCCGGTGAAATTGGCGGTTATCAAATGAACTTTCTCCGGATCGATCCCCGCCTCCCAGGCTATCACCGCCTCCACGGCTAATTCCGGAAGAGTCTGAA
>JBDROD010000172.1:0-2647 GCA_043810415.1 Candidatus Zixiibacteriota bacterium
ATCATCTCTGATAGTAATAGGTGGGTTTTATAGCAGGAATATTGATTATAGGGCTTCCAAAGATGTATTCGGCGAGCACAATTCGGTGGGTGTAAAAATGTGTGTTGTTTTCACCTTAATAACAAATTTTCGTTTTCAAAAGAATGGCTTATCCAATACTTTAGTGTAATTTAAAGAATTAAGCCGAAGCGGGAAAAACTAGAACCTTATAGTAGAAGTGAAAAACGAAGGGGAGTTGGGAAAACCGAGTAGATACAGAAAATTAGATATGAATCAAAATATGCATGACCAGTCCACTGATCAGCGGAACGGAGAAATTGTCGTTTATAGGGAGTGGTGCAGCCTCAACCATCGTGGCCACCAAGGCTCCAATCCCCCCCACCCATAAAGGAAGATGTGGCACCAAAGGAAGATGGGACACCAGCAGTGCCACCAGAATACAAAATAAAAAACAGGAGAGGCTTCCTTCCAGGGATTTTACTTTGTTCCAGTTGCCCGGGCTGTTTCCCACATTCCACAGGATTTTGGTTTTTCCGAACCTTCTCCCGATCAAAGCAGCTGCGATGTCCCCCAGGATGATATAAGAGATAGCTGCTATCGCCACACTCTTTTCGAAAAGGAGGATGGTGAAAACCGAAGCAGAGAGGATGTAGCTGGCGCCTGCAAAATCATTGCTCTCATGCTCCCTTAGAATCGGACCTATAAGCCGATTTAAAAAACCATGCAGGGGAAGTTTCTTCAATCGGATGACATCAATGGCAATCGCTCCTAGGGCACAAAGGGTGAGGATCAGAAGCGAAGGAAATTTGGGCAGAAGAAAATAACCGATGGGTACGCTTAAAGCTACCAGATGAATGGCTTTTCTTTTGAACTCGTTGTAGAATGATATTTCCAAGGTTTGAAATTTTTCCTTTTGGATTCAAATATCTGACTAAAACCAAACCACTACACCGGGGTTCTATCCCTCCGGTTTGGGAAGAGATAGTTTCTTTAATAGTTTCTGATTGATCCACACTTTCGACTGTGCAAAGAGATTCTCCTCCCATTCCGTTATTTGCCTTCTCCCCTTTTCCAGATTTATGGCTCTCTGGATCTGCGGGGTCAAATCCTCCAGGGTGGTTCCCTGATTCTTTTTCTCAACCAGCTTGATTAAGTGGAAACCCCATTGGGTTCTAACCGGCTGGCTTACCTCCCCCTCCTTTAATTTCAAAGCCGCCTGATAGAACTCATCCGGCATTTCCCCCTGGCTGATGAAACCCAAATCATAAACCACGTCTTTGATCTCCGACTCCCCGGGGAAGTGCTCCTGAGCCAGTTTCACGAAATCTGCTCCGGCTTGTATCTGTTTCAAAACTTCCAAGGCTTTGAGCGAATCATCAAACACCATGTGATAAACGTGGAGAGGTACTCCCAGTGGCGGGAATTCGATCTTATGAGCCAGATAATACTTCTCTATCTCCTGGCGGGAAGATGGCGGAAAGTCCTGTTTTATCCGTTCGGCTGATATCCTCCGGTCCGCTTCCTGCAGGGTGAACGCTCTTTCTTCTGCCTGGTATTCCACTAAATCCCCATACCCTTTTTTTCGCGCCTCTTTTCCCAAGATCGCGGGCAGAGCTAAATAGTGGAACAAAAGAATCTCTTTATCCTCTTCGGTCAGACTGTCTTGACCCATATTGTACTTGTAACCCGGCAGCGCATCTTCATATAAGCCCAAACGGACGGTATCGGTTTCCCCGAATGCCAAGACCCAGGTATTTCTGTCGTATGAAAGCAAATCAGGTAAATTCAGAACCTCCCAATGGTAAACCAATCCCAAAGAATTTTTGAGTGAATCGATGTAATCATTGGTGCTCTTTTGTATCTTCTGGTTTTTCAGATATTCCCGGATGCCCTCGAACAGGGTGGAGTCCAGCGGCTGATAGCTTTTCTCCTTTTGGTCCAGAAGCTGAATCAGATGATATCCTTTGGAATCCCTCACCGGTTTGGAGATCTGATTGATTTCCTTCAAAGAGAAGGCGGCGGAATCGAATTCAGGCGAGTATTGTCCTCTCTGGATGAACCCCAAATTAGCGGATGCATCTGTGATCCCCACCTGCGAATACTGCCGGCATAGATCGGCAAAATCCTCTCCGGAGATAGCCCTTTGGCGAAGCTCTTTTATTTTCCTCAAAGCTTCTTTATCCGCCTGTTTCAACCGTTTCTTGAAATCCTTCAGGGTGGAATCCACCACCACTCGGATTAAAAGATCCCTCACCTGCACCTTTTCCGGGATCAGGAAATCCTCCTCTTTATAATTCTCGTAATGCTCCATCACCTCCTGATCGGTCACCTCGGTTTTCTCCACCACATCCCTCTGGTACATGAAATCCAAAAGAAAATCCCGCATATGCAGGTTACGACTCATGACGAAAGTCGAATCGGAATCCAAATCCAGCGCTGCTTTTCTTTGCTGAATTAACGTCTGGCGAAACAGCTCATGCAAAATCTCATCCTTCGTTTTCTCTCTTGGTACAACCTGGTGCGAAGAAGCTCTTTCCTCTTTTATGAAATCATAGAATCTCCCCACCGTTATCGGTTCGCCGTTGACTTTAGCCAGCACTTCTTCCCGTGATATCTCCCTGGAAGGTGAAGCACCGAAGGCTCCATC
>JBDROD010000173.1:0-3212 GCA_043810415.1 Candidatus Zixiibacteriota bacterium
TTCCTTAAATCGTCTGCCTAACTGAATTATCCCGGCGAGCTCTATTTGTTCTTCTTTGGTATATACCGGAACTTCTCCTAACAAAGAAATAATCTCGTCAGCCTGTCAAATAAGGAATATTTCGATATCCCATGCCCAAGCCATGATAACCCGTTGCTGCTGATTCCAAAGACCTACAGAAAGGAAATGTTCGATGACCTGATCAAGAATGAAGATTTCAAACAAAAACTCTTTACCGAAAAGCAGTATGAATGGGTATTCAGGAATAACCCGTGCACGATATGCATGTCGTTGTACCAGACTCTCCTTGATCTGTTCGATTCCCCTTCGAAGGTCTTTGACATGGTGTTTGCACGAAGATATCAGTTTAACAGGCGGCTGGGTGAGGGAATAAGTGTGTTCAATCCGGGTGACAGAGTTAAGAAGAGCAAAGTCTTAACCAATGAGTTGCTGCAGAATCAATTGAACAGTCTTCTGGAGGACAGCAACAGGGTAAAGTATGTTTTTTCGAGGTATGCAAAGACGAACAACGGCATCTATGCAATAATGGATGTAAAGGACCATAACAAGGACCGATTCGCTAACCTACACGGCATCATCAGTGAAGGGGTCCACAAGGTTGATGAGGTAGAGGAAAATGTAAATTCACTGTTTTTAGCTTTGATGAACCCCGAGGACAAGGAGAACATCGCAGGCACTCAATCATTTTCAGACCGGATATCATACATTAAGATACCCTATGTCCTTGACTATAATACGGAAGTGAAAATATACAAAAATGTTTTTGGGGATCAAATCGAGAAAAATTTTCTTCCCAGGGTTCTCCAGAACTTTGCCAAGATTATTATATCATCACGGCTAAATATAAAATCAGAGGGTTTATTAGAGTGGATTGGTGATCCGTCGAAATACAATTTATATTGTGACCAAAATCTCCAGCTTCTTAAAATGGATATTTACACAGGGCTCATTCCTCCGTGGCTTAAAGAGGAGGATAGAAAAACATTCACTGCCAAGAGGCGAAGGAGAATAAGAGCAGAGTCCGAACTCGAGGGAGACAAAGGGTTTTCCGGGAGAGATTCTATAAAAATTTTCAATGAATTTAATTCAACTTACGCTAAAACAGATAAACCTATCACCATGGAAGTGATGTGTAATTTCTTCAAGAAACATCACAAGGATCTGGCAGCATCCGTGCCTGAAGGCTTCCTGGATTCATTGGTAAGTTTCTATAACTACATGGTACTGCAGGAAGTAAAGGAGTCACTGTATTACTATAATGAAGAGCAGATCTCGAGAGATATTCAAAACTATCTCTTTGGTATAAATTTTGAGATTGGGCGGGTTGAAAGATGCGTGTATACAGGTGAAGAAGTGGAGATCACTCAAGATTTCTTTGAAAACACTGAACGTCGCATCCTTGGACCGAATAAGGATGAGAACCAAAGGCGACCCTTCAGAGAGGATATACAGAATCAGTATGCCTCCAGGACATTAACGCAGGAGATTATGGTGGAAGGCAAAGCGATAACCGAAACGGATGTTTATCATTCGCTGCACGAGCGTTACGTCCACAATTTGAAAGAAACGGTCATGGATCCTTTCCTGAAAAATGATAATTTCCGAACCGCCATCAAGGATTATGCCACCGAATCTTTCAAGACATATGATAAGCGGATAAGAGAAGAGGTGTCTTTCCTAATGAAAAACCTGAAAAATAAATACGGTTACACTGAACAGGGGGCAAAGGAGGTATGCATTTACGTGGTGGACAATGACCTTGCAAAAACATTTTCCAAAAAATAGCGGTTGAATGCCTGCACTTCCCACCTTATCTTAAAAACGATCAAAGAAATCCCCCCCGACCCCCCTTTTCAAAGGGGGGAGTGCTGGCCTAAGTGTTACCCTCCTTTCAGTCGTCTTTGACAGGGCTTTGAGAAACAGTTGGCCCGCTTTACTGGTTCAAATATTGCGGGCCCAGTCACCCTCCGGGGTTTTCTCTCCACTCTCAACCTTATAAACTTTGCACAAGAGCCCTCTGAGTGTGCTGGCGCCGCTGATGCGGTCGTAGGGACCGTCATTGGTGATAATCCTGTTGATATTTGAATCCAGCCAGCCGTGTAGCGGGTTCTCCGTGTCCTCGGGATACCACCAGTGTGAGGGGACGGCAACAACCCTGGGATCGACTTTGCGGGTGACTTCCGCCTTCATCTGGACCCTGCCTCTGTCCTTTGGCGCTTCAATCCACACCCAGTCACCATCTTTGATATCCAGACCGGAGGCGGTCTCCGGATGAATCTGAATTCTGGGATAGGGCTCCAGTTCCCTGCACCAGGGCACCTGCCGGTGACTGGAGTGGAAATAGGCCGTAGACCTGTGACCGGTGATCAGCACGAGCGGATAGTCCCTGGCAATTTCCTGAGCCGAAAACGGCGTCTCATGACCCTCCATGTAGTAGGGCAGGGGATCGTCTTTGCCGATCTCCTTGGTCAGACTAGCGTATAGTTCCACCTTGCCGGAAGGCGTCTTGAATCCGGTTTTTTCATACTTCTTATAGCCGGTGGTCTGGGTGATGAATTTGCGCTCCTTGAGTTCTTCGAAAGTAATGCCTGTATCTCTCAGGGCATGATTTTGCAATTCGGCAACAGTGCGCCATGGCAGTTTCAGTCCCATACGCCTTGCCACCTCAAAGTCCATCTCCCGGTCATCCATTGTGTCGTAAACCGGCGGGATTACCCTTTCCTTGGCGGCCACCATATCCTGATACATGAAATATTCGAGTCCTTCTTTTTCCGGGTAGAAGTGGGGCGGCAGGACTAAATCGCACATTTCCATGGTAGGGGTCATAAAAAAATCGGAGCCCACCAGGAAATCCAGGCGTTTCAGCGCCTCCCTCGTTTCTTCCGATCCCTCGAGGCAGAGCATCAGGTCGTTTAGCGCCCAGTTGGCTTTCACGGGGTAGGGTTTTTCCGTAAGGATGGCATGGAGCACACTCGGGGGATGACAAACCCCGCCAACCAAACTCTTCGAACTGGAAAAAAGCGGGTATTCTTTCGCGCCGATCCGTTGATCGGCCACTTCCGGAGGAAAAGACAAGACTTCAGTTTCGAAATCATGCTGATTCCTGAAACCCCGATAGACCCTTCCGGAGATATTCCCGCCTTTTACGTCCCAGTTGCCGCAGATCACCATTATGATGCCGATGGCACGGC
>JBDROD010000174.1:0-5324 GCA_043810415.1 Candidatus Zixiibacteriota bacterium
CCGGGATAATCTGCCAGTTTTGCTCTTAGCTCGTCCTCCACCTGGTGGGTGTTTCTTTTTCTCTCTTTAAGAGGAACCAGCTCCACCCTTACAGTAGCCTCATTGGCAGCGCCCATGTTTAATCCCACGGTGGTGAATACCGCTTTTACCTCCGGATACGACAAAAGCAGATCTTCTACTTGGGCAGTGACAGCTTCGGTATTGGAAATGGAACTTCCTACTGCCGTCTCCAAATAAATGTTAAACTCCCCCCGGTCCCCCTGCGGGAAAAGCTCCTTACCGATGAACGGTATTAAGCTTAAGCTCATCAAGAATAGAAGCGAGGCGATGATCAAAACCACGGTTTTATGATTAAGCGACCACTCCAGAAGATGGCGGTAACCCCGGTTGACTTTTTCGTAAAATCTCTCGAAAGGCATAAACAATCTCTTTTGAATGCCGGCTTCCCCTTTTTGTTTTCCCATGAATCTGGCGGAGAGCATGGGCGCCATGGTGAACGAGTCCCACAGGGAGTAGAGAATGGCGAAGGCGACGGTGAACCCGAATGCCTTGAAGAACTTTCCCACGATTCCCCCGGTATAAGCCACCGGTAAGAATACCGCCACGATGGTGAAAGTGCAAGCCATCACCGCCAAGCCCACCTCCGAGGCTCCAAAGCTGGCAGCCTTCTCCGGCTCCATCCCTTCCTCCATGTGCCTGAAGATGTTTTCCCGCACCACGATAGCATCGTCAATCAAAATTCCTACAGCTAAAGAAAGCGCCATCAAGGTCATCATGTTTATGCTATAACCGAAAGCATACATCAACATAAACGTGGCGAATATGGATGTGGGAATGGCCAATGCCGCTATGATGGTGGAACGCAGGTTCCCCATGAAAAACAAAACCACCAGGGTGACGAATAGCGCCCCTAAGTACAAAGTTCGCATGGTGTCGTTGACTGATCGCTTTATGAACTTGGATTGATCTGACGCCACCTCGATAGTGGTCCCGGAAGGGAGTTCTTTTTTCAATTGCTCAAAGGTCTTTTTCAGATTATCACATACTTTAACCGTATTCCCCCCGGATTGCTTGTGCACGATGAAGGAGACCGAAGGTTGGCCGTTCAATTTGGCGATCTCCCTTTGTTCTTTAAAACTGTCTTTGACTTGGGCAATATCCCGAAGGTAAATCGGAATTCCCTGTTTGCTTCCCACTATGATATTGTTGATCTGGTCAACGGTGGTGAATTCCCCGGTGATGCGAAGGATGATCTCGCGCGGCTCCAGGTCCATTCGTCCACCGGGAACGTTTAGATTCTCCAAAGAGAGCGCCCCGATCACCTGCTGGATAGGAAGATCATAGGCTTCCAACTTGCGGGAATCCAGTTCCACCTTGATCTCCCTTTCCCATCCTCCCACCAAGTCTACCCCCGCCACGTCTTCAGTCTGCTCAATTCTATTCTTTACCTTGTCTTCAGCTAAGGCTCGAAGCTTGTCTAAAGGCATGTCACTGGAGAGGGCGAAGATCATCACCGGGGTAGCAGAGACATCGAAACGTTCTATGGTCGGTTCTTCTGATTCTTGGGGGAGCTCGTTTCTTATTTTGGACATCTGCTCCCTTACGTCCATGTCCGCATCTCTGATCTTGACGTCCAAATTGAACTCCAGGAGAACTTGGGAGAATCCCTCCGCCGACGTGGAATAGATGTTTTTCAACCCGGAGATGGAGCTCATCCCCTCTTCAATTTTTTTGCTCACGTCACTTTCCATCTCCTTGGCTCCCGTGCCCGGATAGATGGTGGTGATGGACATGAAGGGGAACTGAACGTCCGGCATCAGATCGACGGGAATGCGGGTGTAGGCAATCCATCCCAAAACGATGACCGCTGCCACCTGCATGAGGATGAAGACGGGTCTTTTTATGGATAGATCGGGAAGAAACATTACTTTCCTCCTCCCTTCTGGCTGGAGTCGGAATCGGACCGGAAAATCACCTTTACCAGCTCATTTTCCTTCACCAGGTATTGTCCGGCTACGATTAAAGAATCGTTTTCCGAAAGTCCGTTTTTTATCTCCACCCAGCCATCTTTAGTGATGCCGGTCTCAAGCGTACGGGACATCGCTTTCCCTTCGTTCACCACGAATACTTTTTTGTTTTGTCCTTGATCCGTTATGGAATGGGCAGGAATCAGAATGATGTCTTTCTTATCGCCTGTAAATATTTTTGTCTGGGCGAACATGCCCGGTTTCAAAAGGTGTTCCGGATTGGAAAGAATTATCTCGACCTGTGCAGTTCGGCTCAGCTGATTGACCACCGGGCTGATCAGGCTTACATTTCCATAAAGGATTTTGTCGGGATACGCGTCAACTCTCACTTCGGCTTTTTGTCCTTTACGGATGTTTCCCAGCTCCTCCACCACCACGTTCACCACCACTTTCACTTGATCCATGTTGATCACCTGGAACAGAGCAGTGCCGGGGGAAGGTGGGCTAACTTCTGCCCCGATATCTAAGTATCTTTTTGTTACAATCCCGCTAACCGGGGAGGTAACTTCAGCTAATTCAAATTTCAGACCATCCACATCCCGGTCCACCAAAGCCACCACCTGGTCTTTTTTGACCCGATCTCCTTCCTTGACTTTCTGCTCCACCAGTTTGCCCGGAGCTTTGGGGAATACGTCCACCTCTTCGCTTCCCTTAATATCCCCGATCAAGCTCAGGGAAAGGGACAGGTTCCCTTTTTTGACCAGCTCCACTTCCACCGGAGTGATTCTTTTTTCTACTGCGGTTTCCTCCAAACGGGTTTTTTCGAGCACCACCTTGGCCCGGTAAACGATCAATATCACCGCCACGACCACAATCAAGATAACGACAATCTTTTTCATTTTTTCTCCTTAGGGATTCCTTGAGGTAAGTTTTTCCAGTTTGGAAAATCTTTTTTTCAAATCTTCGATCTTCCGGATATCCAACCGGATATGATCGACAGCGGACGACCAGTTCCGCAGTTTTACCACCTTACGTTTCAGATCGTCAAGCATCTTAGCTTCCATCCGCAGATGCTCTATGCCGTAGTAGAGCAAAAACTTCCAGTTCACCGGCAGCTGACGGCGAAAATCGTTTTGTAGCTTTCTCAGATGCTCTTCCACATGTTTTAAATTCCTCTTTCGCACCTCCAGGCATTCCAAAGCCTTCTTTTTGGTAAGCCCGAAGAGGAAAGCCACCCCCACGCAAAAGTTGTTTTCGGGCATGCGGCTGTCGGTTATCGCCTCTTCCACCAGAAAGGAGAGCTTCTGTTTCCCCTTGGGGGTGATGTGGAAGACCTCCCGCTCCGGCATCCTCCCCGGCTTCTCCTTCTTGGCCTCCACCATCCGGCTCTTTTTCAGCCGATCCAGGGTATTATAGACGGAAGCCAAGTTGACCTGAGCCCAGGTCTCCATGTTTCTTTTTTCTATCTCGTGGTAGAGCTGATAGCCGTGCATGGGTAGTTGGTTTAAAAGCCCCAGCACCACCAGTTCATTTTTGGTCATTCGATCAACCTCATACTTTATTATTATGACCTATACTACTCTAAGTTAGAGTAAAATACGTTTGTAGCATCAACTATGTTGTAGGTTTTTTATGATTTATTGCTGAAAGTTTGAGCAGAACCGAGAGAGGGGGAATTCGCAAGAAATTTAAGTTTATATTGGGCGGGCGCTGCGCCCCCTTGCGAAATACATCAATAGACGTAGAGGAAAGCTTCAGCTTTCCACCTGGGGAGGCCGGTAGATGCAAAGCTTTCCTGAAAGTCTCCGCTATATTATATCATCTTTGTACTTTTGAGAAAATTCTTGTGGTTCTTTTACCTTCCAAAAGGAACAAAAGCTTATTCAAATGAGTGGTTTTTCTTTTTCCAATTTCATAAGCCCGTTGAATCTCCCGAGAAGCCAATTTCCCTTTATTCTGGTCGTTGGCGAAAATAGCAGCCAGGGGTTCATCTTTGTCAACCAAGTCTCCCACCCTTTTATTGATTAAAAAACCTACCCCCAAATCGATCCGGCTATCCATCTTCTCCCTCCCCGCCCCCAGCCGGACTGCAGAAAGTCCGATCCTCAGGGTATCGATGGCTTGGACGTACCCGGCTTTTTGCGAGCATACGATCAATTTATTTTTCGCCCAGGGAAGGAGGCGGTAATCATCCAGAACTTTGGGATTTCCTCCCTGCTTTTGGATCATCTCTTTGAATTTGGCAAAAGCCTGGCCAGTTTCGAGAGCAAGTCTTAATTTTTTTTCTGCCTCTTTGGGATTTTTTGCCTTTTTCCCCAAAATCAGCATCTGAACACCGAGAGCCATGGTGACTTTCATCAAATCGGCGGGAGCTTTTCCTTTCAAAGCCTGGATGGCTTCTATCATTTCGACGGAGTTTCCCACCGCCTGGCCCAAAGGCTCGTTCATGTCGGTCAGCAAAGCTACCGCTTTCTTGTTGAATTTTGCGGCTATCCGGATCAGGCTCTTGGCCAACAGGATCGCTTCCTCGGTTTTCTGCATAAAAGCACCGTTGCCGACTTTGACGTCGAAGACAAATGCATCCGCCCCTTCAGCCAATTTCTTGCTCATGATGCTGGAGGCGATCAAGGGGATGGAGTTGACCGTAGCGGTCACGTCCCGGAGGCTGTACAGCTTCCTGTCCGCCGGGGTGATCTCTTTGGTCTGCCCGATCATGCAGACATTTATTTCCGAAAGAATCCTTTTGAATTTGGTCAGGGGCAGATCGGTGCGAAAACCAGGGATGGACTCCAGTTTGTCCAAGGTCCCCCCGGTATGGCCTAGTCCTCTTCCGGAGATCATAGGTACCTTTACCCCGCAGGATGCCACCAAAGGAGCAAGTATCAAAGAGACCTTATCTCCCACCCCGCCGGTAGAGTGTTTGTCCACCTTCACCCCGGGGAGGGAGCCCAAATCCAGCACCTTGCCGGATTTCATCATGGATGAGGTCAAGCGGAAAGTCTCGTCTTCGTCCATGCCGTTCAAGAAAATAGCCATCAAAAGGGCGGATGCCTGATAGTCGGGGATTTGATCTAGAGTATAACCGGAGATGAAATAATCTATTTCCTCTGCGGTTAGTTTTTTTCTGTTCCTTTTCTTGCCGATGATCTCATAAATGTGCATATTCTTGAAATTCTCCGTCATAGGAATTTCCACAAAGATATATGAAGTAAGATAGGAGGTCAAGCGAGGAAATGAGGAGCGTAGTTGCCCAATTCATTGGGCGAATTCAAAAACGCTCGATCCTTCGACTTACTCAGGACGGTGAGCTTGTCGAACCGTGAATCGAGCGACTACAAAACCTTATTTGGTGATAAG
>JBDROD010000175.1:0-2068 GCA_043810415.1 Candidatus Zixiibacteriota bacterium
AATCCCCAATCTCATTTCTCATTTCTAAAAAAACCGTTAAATCTCAAAAAGAAAAAAACTCTCCCGTTGCGATTCAGGTCGCCAGATCAATCAAAAATTATGAAGTGTTCTTACCAGATGCAAATTCCCAAGATAGCAAACTTCAAAAATAAACATTCAGTTTATTTTGTCAAGATAAATTTTACGTTTTTTATACTTCTATTGTTTGCTCTGCTTTTGATCGGGGGAGTTTTAAGTCCACCTCCGCTCCATTCATTCTCACTATTTTGCCCGGGGTGCCGCATACGGTGGTATTATCTGGGATATCTCGCATTAGGATAAAGGTGTTGGCTCCGATCCTTACGTTGTTCCCCACTTTGACGGGACCTAATAGAGTGGCTCCGGTTCCGATCATCACGTTGTTGCCGATGGTGGGATGTCTTTTTCCCTTATGTTTGCCGGTTCCGCCTAAAGTGACGTTATGGAACAGCACGCAGAAGTTGCCGATTTCGGCGGTCTCTCCGATCACTACTCCGATGCCGTGATCGATGAAAAAACCCTTGCCGATTTTCGATCCGGGATGAATTTCGATCCCTGTGAAAAACCTGGAGATTTGAGAAAAAAGCCGGGGGATGAAAGGTATGCCCGCCTTCCAGAGGAAATGGTTAAAACGGTGAACGATGATGGCATGTAAACCCGGGTATAGCAGAAATTCGATGTTTCTAACCGCCGGGTCATTTCTATATATGGCTTTAATATCTTCAACTATTGAAATCATCTTAACCTGCCTTCTTGATCTGTCATTATCTTATTTCATATCATATCGTAGCCGAGGCACCTTGCCTCGGTTCTTTGATGCCGGATTAGATGTTCATCCCGTGACTTCTCATATACTCTCCCCTCTGGAGATAGGGCAGTGTGAGGGGGAATTAAAAATCTCTTCTATTCCTTAAAAAGATCCGTGCTTAAATATCTCTCTCCCAGGTCCGGAATAATCACCACCACCGATTTCCCTTTTCCCGCTCTACGGGCAATCTCCAAAGCTGCGAAAACGTTTGCTCCTGCGGAGATGCCTGCCAAAATCCCCTCCTCTTTGGCTAATCTGCGCGAAGTCAAAATCGCATCCTCATTCGAGACCTGGATGATCTCATCCACGTTTTCGGATTTATAAACCTCGGGGACAAATCCTGCACCTATTCCCTGAATTTTGTGATGACCCGGTTTTCCGCCGGAAAGCACCGGGGAATCCTTGGGTTCGACTGCGATATTCTTGTTGTTATATTTCTTCTTCAGCACCTCCCCCGTTCCGGTGATCGTACCGCCTGTTCCCACGCCCGCCACGAAATAGTCCAGATTCAAATCACCTAAGTCTTTGATGATCTCCTCGGCTGTGGTCTTACGGTGTATTTCCGGATTAGCGGGATTTTCGAATTGCTGGGGCTGAAAATATCCGTGCTTCTCCACCAGTTCCTGTGCTTTTTCCACGGCACCTCGCATGCCTTTGGCTCCTTCGGTTAGAACAATTTCCGCGCCAAAGAATTTTAAAAGGGCTCTTCTCTCCAAGCTCATCGTTTCCGGCATGGTGAAAATACATTTGTAGCCCTTAACAGCGCACACCATAGCCAAAGCGATACCGGTATTGCCCGAGGTCGGTTCTACTATGGTCATTCCTGGTTTCAAGCGACCATCCTTTTCTGCTGCCTCGGTCATGGATAACCCGATCCGGTCTTTAACCGAACCGCACGGATTGAAGAATTCCAGCTTGGCCAGAAGCGTAGCATCATCCTTACCCGTCAGTTTGTTTATTTTTACCAGTGGGGTCTTTCCGATAGTTTCCAGAACATTGTTATAGATCATAATGGTCCCACAGGTTTATGGTTCACTTTTATTAGCAGAAAGCCCTTACCCTCTATATTGGCACATCTCATTCTTTCATTTTATTTATCGAAACATAAACCTATGTTTCGCGCTTTGGTTTCGACACGTGGCAATTATTGATTTATATACAAATACGACTATTTTTATCCTAATTGTTGAATTTACACCGCATCATATTTTTTATCGTCATAAATTTGATTGTTCTACACAA
>JBDROD010000176.1:0-8502 GCA_043810415.1 Candidatus Zixiibacteriota bacterium
CTGGACTCGGCAGTGAACATCTTTGAACAGGTGATCCGGGAACTCAAGCAAAAGGAGAAAACTCTTCAGGTACTTTATCAGCAGACCGATCGTAAAGCTAAGGATCTGGCCAGCTATAATGAATATATCTTGAAAAGCATGACCAGCGGTATGGTTATATGCAATGAGCACGGAGAGATCGTTCAAATAAATCAGCCGGCTGAAGCGATCCTGGGAATTTCCAAAAGCTTCGTGATGGGCAAACGTTATAAAGTTGCTTTCCGAGAGAAAGATCCACTCTGCACCGCAATTGGGACCACTCTCGGTGAACAAAAAGCATATTCCATACCAGAGGTGGAAATAACCGCCGGGAACGGCGAATCCGCTTGGATAAGCATCAATTCGACCGTGATAAAGGACGAACAGGACCGGATGCTGGGAGTAGTGGTCTTCTTAAACGATTTCACCGAGATAAAGAAATTGGAACAGGAGATCGCCTTCAAGGACAAGATGGCTTCCCTGGGGGAGATGTCCTCCGGTTTGGCGCACGAGCTGAGAAATTCCATGGGAGCGATCATTGGTTTTGCCAAGCTGCTTTTGAAAAGAAAAGGCGATCCCAATTTGCAAAGTCAAGCAGTCGACAGCATAGTAAAAGAAGCCATGACCATGGAAACCATGCTGAAAAGCTTTCTGGCTTTCGCCAAACCACTCAGCTTGAAGATCGAAGAAATATCTTTAAGGGATATCTTTGAAGAATGTTATATATCGGTAAAGGAAACACTGAAAGAGAATCGGATAGCATTTAAAGTCGATTCTGATCCGGAACTTCCCCCGATGTGGGGCGATCGGATACTGTTGAAGCAATGCCTTCAGAATTTGATTCAAAACTCCATTGATGCCATGCCCCGAGGCGGAGAGCTTAACATCCGCTTGGAAGAAAAACAGCAAGGTACCAAGGAAAGATTATTTACGGTGGAAATCTCCGATACTGGCTATGGAATACCAAAAGAGATACAAGAGAAAGTCTTTCATCCCTTCTTTACCTCCAAGGAAAAGGGAACCGGCCTGGGATTGAGTATAGTCAAAAAGATCGTTAGCCTGCATCATGGAAAAATCGAACTGGAGAGTCAACCGAACCAGGGAACCACCTTCTATATTTCCCTTCCCCTTAAACCACCTCTCCAGAAGCCTTCAGATGAGGTAGTAGAAAAAGTCAATACAAAACCACAGCTTCAAGAATATTAAAAAGCATCTATTACCCTCTTGATTCTGTACGAAAAATTGATTGGCCATCAGTCATTTCTATTCATCCTGATAATTTCCCCTTCCACTTTCATTTTCCTTTGACTTTTTTCACAGAATTATTAACTTTCGTTTGAAAGTCACATCATATCTATTTGGAACGGTGGCATCAAGAGGGATTGTATGAAAAAAATCATCCTGCTGCTTTTGGGGGTTTTGATTCTTAGTATTTATACCGGTTTGGTAAGTTGTGATAAGAAAAAACCCACCCAGTCGTCCCAAGACTGCCCCTTAACTTGCAGGCGGGGGGACATAAATTATAACACATTACCTTACGAGGTGGCAGATTTGGTGTTGTTTGCTCATTATTTTGTTGAAGGTGTAAACATTTTTAGTTCGGATTCAACTTGGCGCGATTTTCAAATCTGCACATCCGATGTAAACAAAGACTGCAAAGTGCTCACCCTCTCAGATTTGGTTTATTTTGTCCGTATTATTCTTCACGATGCAGTTATGATAAAAAGTACAGACCCTTCTTCCGAAATGATATTTTTTATCGTCCGTAACAACATTATCACTGTTTGCTCTTCCTGCTCGATCGGTGCCATTCGGTTTGAGTTCGATTCTTTGGTAGTTCCCACTCTGCTTGCAACCGACATGGAGATGCTGATCAAGGATAATAAGATATTAGTATGGAGCAGAGTGGGCAATTGCATCGACAGAGGGGGCAAGGTTATAAGTTTTAACGGGAATGCCAGTTTGAAAAAGGTGGAGGTGGTGGATCGTGACAGTCGTGAATTTAAAAACTTTGTCGTTATAAAGTTGTAATAATCCTTTTAACCATATTTGAATATTATGATCATTAAGATAAGAGGGTCCTTACATCGTCATTCGCCATTGTCCATTTTCCTTTGCCTTTATCCGTTTTTGATTTTACCCCGGAGGGGTAGGACGTTTATAGCTATTGGATATGTCCCGTTCTGTGCGATTCCGAAGGAATCGAAGCAGAGATCATACATTAATGGCTATAGACGTTAAATGCCTTCGGCATTTCTTCTGGCTTCAACTTCTTTTTTTGTACTATGAGATTATCCTTTGCTTGTCATTTGTTATCCACTATTGTCCATTTTCCTTTATCTTATTCGTCATTGGTCATCCGCAGTATCTCTTTTTCCAACGCATACAATTTAAACCGAATCCTTTTGAATGATCGGGCAGAAACCGGATTGACCAGCTTACCGAATTCCTCCAACACCCTTGCTGCCTCTTGCGATCTTCTCAGGTTGGCTTGTACAATTGAGTGAAGGTCCCCTCTTTTCTTCTCCAAGCCGGACATACTGTCTGCTCCCACATCTTTTACACTATCTCGAAATGTAAGAAGCAAATCCTGATCGAAACTCTTTTTCGCCACCTGGGTTAAATCGTGACGTAATATCTTTAACTGCGACGATAATTTGGCATCGTCAAAATAAAGTCTCGCCACCTCCTCCACCACTCTGATTCCTTCTCTGGCGCGGTTTAAGTTGGCATCGATGATTCGATAGATGTTTCTCTTATCCCCAATCATTTTTAAAATCCTCGAATATTTATTATCGAATTTCAATACAGGCGCTGACTCCGTTTTGCACCGTATTATGCATGAAACAGATAAACGACAACCGATCTTCCTGTACCTATCAACTTCGCTGAAAGATAAGTAGCTCTTTTACTTATGCGTAAATTGCTTGTAAAAAGGCGCCTTGATTATAACGGCTTTGTTCTGTTTTCCCCGGATTATAATATCCAGCTCCGTCCCTACTTCAGAGTGCTCGATCGGAACGTAACCCAAACCAATTCCCTTATCCAGAGAAGGAGAAAAAGTTCCGCTGGTCACCTCTCCGATCTTTTTTCCGTTCTTTTGTATTTCGTAATGCTGCCGCGGAAATGCTTTGTCCACAAGCTCGAAAGCAACCAGCTTACGCTTGAGTCCTTGCTCCTTCAATTTTAATATCGGTCCTTTTCCGATAAAATCACCCTTATCCGGCTTCACGATCCAACCCAAACCGGCTTCCATGGGATTGGTGGTCTGGTCGATGTCATTGCCATAAAGCATGTATTTCATCTCCAGTCTCAGTGAATCCCTGGCACCTAAACCTATCGGCTCGATGTTAAACTCTTTGCCTGCGTCCATCAGGGCATTCCACATGTTCTCCGCAACCGGAGGGGAGAAATAAAGCTCAAACCCATCCTCGCCGGTGTATCCGGTTCTGGAGAAAAGCATCTCGATGCCATTTACCTTCCCCCAGGTCGCCCAGTAGAATTTGAGATCAGAAAGTTTCTTGTCGGTGAGCTTTCTCATCACCTCCTCTGCTTTGGGACCCTGAAGTGCCAAAAGAGCGGTATCGTCGCTGACGTTTTTTAGTTTGACATCCCCCTCCAGATGATCGGATATCCATTTGAAATCCTTATCCAGACAAGCCCCGTTGACCACCAGAAGGAAATGATCCGGCAGTCGGTAAACCAATAGGTCGTCTACGATTCCACCGTGATCGTAACACATGCAGGAATACTGCACCTGGTGAGTGGCTAATTGCGAGACGTCGTTGGTGGTCATTCTCTGGATGAATTTCTCCGTATCTTTTCCCCATAGCTCGAACTCCCCCATGTGGGTGATGTCGAAAAGTCCCACTGTCGATCTCACTCTTCGATGCTCCTCGATGATGCCCCGGAACAGGATGGGCATTAAGTATCCGGCAAATTCCACGATTTTCGCCCCGTTTTTCACGTGCAGATCATAAAAAGCTGTCTTTTTGGGTTGTGTCATGATTTGTAACCTCGGATTATGGTTAATTTGTATGGATTCAATTCCTATGGTAGAGGCGATTCATGTGGAACATCCCGCCTTAGGCGGGGAATCGCCCCTACGATTTTATCTTTGCCAATACCGCATTTTTATTCCTTGACTCTTTAAGAATCCCCTTTAGAAACCTCCCCGTGTACGATTCCCCTATTTTTGCCACCTCCTCCGGCGTTCCGCAGGCGACCACCCTGCCACCCTCATCCCCTCCCTCCGGTCCCAAGTCGATAATATAATCTGCGGTTTTGATCACGTCTAGATTATGTTCGATCACCACCACCGTATTCCCCACCTCCACTAATTTGTTCAGAACGCCTAAGAGCATTTTAACGTCCTCGAAGTGCAGACCGGTGGTGGGCTCATCCAAGATATAGAAGGTTTTACCGGTGGAAACCTTGGAAAGCTCGGTGGAAAGCTTAACCCTTTGGGCTTCCCCCCCCGAAAGGGTCGTGGCGGGCTGTCCCAGGCGGATATAACCCAATCCCACTTCTTTTAGAGTCAAAAGCTTTCTTTTGATGGTGGGAATGTTGACAAAAAAATCAAATGCTTCTTCCACCGTCATGTCCAGAACCTCGGCAATGTTTTTCCCTTTGTATTTTATCTCCAAGGTCTCCCGGTTGTATCTTTTCCCTTTACAGACTTCACAGGGGACATAGACGTCGGGCAGGAAATGCATCTCGATTTTGATGATCCCATCCCCCTCGCACGCCTCACACCGACCGCCGTGCACGTTGAAGCTGAACCTGCCGGGCTTGTATCCCCTCACCTTCGCTTCGGGCAATAAGGCAAACAGATCCCGGATGGGGGTGAAGACGCCGGTGTAGGTAGCGGGATTCGACCGGGGTGTTCTGCCGATGGGGGACTGATCGATGCTGATCACCTTGTCGATATTCTCCAGTCCCGAGATGGTCAGATAGTTTAAGGGGAGAATCTTGGAATTATAGAAATGATGGGCTAAGATCCGATAGAGGGTTTCATTGACCAAGGTCGACTTCCCGGAACCGGAAACTCCGGTCACGCAGACAAAAAGACCCAAGGGAAAATCCACCCGTATTCTCTTGAGATTATTCCCGCTTGCTCCGATCAGGCTCACCCCCGCCCGGTTTGTATTCCTTCGTCTCTGCGGGAGGGGAATGGATAATTTCCCGGAGAGATACTTTCCGGTGAGCGATTTTTTACTTCTCATGATGGCTTCCGGAGTTCCCTCCGCCACCACCCAACCCCCGTCCTTTCCCGCTCCCGGACCCAAATCGATAACGTGATCTGCCGTATGTATGGTCTCCCGGTCGTGTTCCACCACCAATACGGTATTGCCCAAATCTCTAAGACCGATCAGCGTATTCAAAAGCCTCTTGTTGTCCCGCTGGTGCAGTCCCACCGAGGGCTCATCCAGTATGTAAAGCACCCCCACCAGTCGGGAGCCGATCTGGGTAGCCAGTCTGATCCTCTGCGCCTCTCCCCCGGAAAGAGATGCCGCTGCCCGATCCAGGGTAAGATAATCCAAACCCACGTCAATTAAGAACCCCAATCTTTCGCTTATCTCCTTAAGTATTTGTCTGGCGATCTGAATTTCCCGCGTGGAAAGCTTCATCCCGACAAAAAACCTCCGATTCTCCTTGACCGAAAGCGCGGTCAGCTTGGCAATGTTTAACCCTCCCACCTTAACCGACAGGCTTTCCTTTTTCAATCTGGTTCCGTTACAATCCGGGCAGGGGAGGATACGCATGTATCTTTCGATCCACTCCCTCACCCCTTCCGATTCGGTCTGCCGATAACGCCTTTCCAGATTGGGTATCAACCCCTCAAAACTTCCCAGATACTCCCCCTTTCCCTCAAAGTTCTCCCAGCGGAATTTCAGCTCCTTTGATCCGGTGCCGTAAAGGACCACCCGTTTCGCCTCCGGGGTCAGCTTGTTAAAGGGAACGTATAAACTGAACTTAAAGGTTTCGGCCAGACTTTTAAGCTGGTGATAATACCAGTTGCTCAAGGGAGTTCCCCAGGGTGCCAAAGCCCCTTGGGCGATGGAAACGTTATGATCGGGCACTACCAGCTCGGGGTCTATCTCCATTTTGGTTCCCAGACCGCTGCAAGTGGGGCAGGCGCCATAAGGGCTGTTGAAGGAGAACATCCGGGGGGAGAGTTCCTCGTAGCTGATGCCACAGTGCACGCAAGCATAATGTTCCGAAAACAAGAACTCCTCTTTTCCCGCCACGTCCACCATCACCATGCCGGAACCTAACTTAAGGGCCGTTTCCAGCGAATCCGCCAGCCTTTTGGCGATCTTCTTGTCCACCACCAGCCGGTCCACCACCGCCTCGATACTGTGCTTCTTATATTTTTCCAGCTTCAGCTCACCTTCTACCTCCATGATTTTCCCATCCACCCGGGCGCGGATGAAACCCTCTCTTTTTATCTGATCGAATACCTCCTTGTATTCTCCTTTTCTCCCCTTGACCAGCGGAGATAAGATCTGAATCTTGCTTCCCTTAGGCAGGGATAGAACCGTATCCACTATCTGCTCCACTGTCTGCTGAGAGATTTGCTTCCCACATTTGTAACAATAAGGAGTCCCCACCCGAGCATAAAGAAGTCTAAGGTAATCGTAAATTTCGGTGACGGTTCCTACGGTGGAACGGGGATTTTTGGCAGAGGTTCTCTGTTCGATGGAAACCGCCGGAGAAAGCCCTTCGATAAAATCGACATCCGGCTTTTCCATCATCCCTAGAAACTGCCGGGCATAGGTAGAGAGCGACTCCACATATCGTCTTTGACCTTCGGCGTAGATGGTGTCGAATGCTAAGGAGGATTTGCCCGAACCGGACAGACCGGTGATCACCACCAGTTTATCCCGGGGAATCTCTAGGTCGATGTTTTTGAGGTTATGTTCCCGTGCCCCTTTGATCCTGATGCAATTCTCACCCAACTTAATCTCTCCTTGCGAAAGGGTGAACCAATAATATACGAACTCAATACCTTTCAGGCAAGAACAAGTTTGCAGATTCTAGCGTAAAACATGAGATTACATGTCCTCAAGCACCGTTCCATCTGGGGCACAATAGTCCTTTGTCCGACGCATAGGTCGGAAGCTACATTTTCCGTTCGTCATCTCTTTTTTCTTCCACTTTGGTCACATTTTGGTGTATATTTAATGGAAGGTTTAAAGACTAAACCAAAGGAAAAATTGTTCGAAGTAACTAAACTAAAGACCAAAGAAAAAGCCATTCTGGTGGGAGTAAAACTCCGTTCGGCCAGCCGATTCGCGGTGGAAGATTCGATTGCAGAATTGGCGCTTCTGACAGAAACTGCAGGTGGAGAGGTTTTGGATACCCTCGTCCAGGAGCGGCAGAAGCTCGATCCCGCCTTTTTCATCGGAAAAGGTAAGCTGGAGGAGATAAAAAGCCTGTCCCAGCGCAAGGGTGCGAATATCGTTATCTTCGACGATGATCTCTCCCCGGCTCAAGTATATAATCTGGAAACCGAGCTGGACATCAAGGTGATCGATAGAAGCTGGTTGATCCTGGACATCTTTGCCAAAAGAGCCCGCTCCAAAGAGGCGAAAACGCAGGTGGAACTGGCTCAGTTGAAATACTTGATGCCCCGGTTGACCAAGGGCTGGACCCACCTATCCCGGCAGGAAGGGGGAATCGGAACAAAAGGACCGGGCGAGACCCAGCTGGAGGTGGACCGGAGAAGAATCAAGGCAAAAATACAGGAACTGGAAAAAAGTTTGACCAAGATTGACAAAGAGAGGGTGGTGCAGAGGAAAAAAAGGGAGGGTTTGTTTAAGGTTACCCTGGTGGGATATACCAATGTGGGCAAGTCCACCCTATTCAACCGGCTCACCCAATCCACAACTTTTGTGGAGGAGAAACTCTTTACCACTTTGGATTCCACTACCCGGCTGCTTAAGATACGGGAAAATGTGAAACTATCCGGAGTTGGATCCATGGGATCGGAGGAGGTCAAGGTGGTGGTGACCGATACGGTAGGTTTTATCCGAAAACTCCCTCATCATCTGGTGGCATCCTTCAAATCCACCTTGGATGAGGTAAGGATGGCTGATCTTTTGCTGCACGTGACGGATGTTAGCCATCCAGATTTCCATCAGCATATCGAAAAGGTGAATCAGGAACTATCCGAGCTTGAATCTTTGAATAAACCGACAATAATGGTTTACAATAAGATCGATCGGCTCCCTTCTCATTCGGATCTTCAGGAGAGATCTACCTTAAGTTGCTTCCCTTTCCCGGAAAGTAACGGTAACGGAAATTTCGTTTCGGCGGAAAAAGAGATCGGTATCAATGAATTGATTAAAAGAATCATGTCATTTGCCCTGGCGGATTGGGCTGAGGCGTGGCTTTTTCTGGAGAATGGAAATTCCGACCTGCTCTCCCGGATATATCGATATGGGGTAGTAACCGAAAGCCGGTTTGAAAAAGATGGCA
>JBDROD010000177.1:0-2659 GCA_043810415.1 Candidatus Zixiibacteriota bacterium
GAACTTGTTTCAGGGTCTCAGAGATTCTGAACCAAGTTCAGAATGACAGTTTGAGAGTTCCAACCTAATTTTTCGTGCCTTCGGCACGAGGGCTTTCATCCCCACCCTTACAGGTGGGGTATTTCGCCCTATTTTTATAAAGAGGTTAATTTCTATTATACTTATCTAAATGCTATGCGAGAGGTGTTGCACATATTTGACGCTATATTTGGAATGCGATCCCCCTCTATAAAACCTCAGAAAGATCTCTTAAAAATAGAGTCCTATTTTTGTGCTACAACGATAGGGGATGTTTTTTTTATCAACTATCTTGATTATGGATCAGGAGTTTATCTATAGAGTTTCCATTTTAGAGAAATTTTGTTAAGACCGCAGGATAATGCTTAATGGAACGAGGAGGAGCCAGCAATGAAAAAAATCGTCAGGACTGTTTGCCAGGGGTGCCATCCTGAATGTGGTGTTCTGGTTCAGGTCGAGGATGGGAAGGTTACTAAAATAGAAGGAGATTTGAAGCACCCTTTCAGCCGCGGGGCCATCTGCCAGAAGGGACGAGAATATTACAAATTCACCTATCATTCTGACCGCATTAAATATCCATTAAAGTGTGTTGGGAATAAAGGAGAAGGGAAATGGGAAATAATCTCCTGGGAACAGGCCCTCACGGAGATTGCTGCCAAAGTCACCGAAATCAGGGATCAGTATGGTCCATTATCTAATGGTGTGATGCACGGTACGGGACCGAGGGCATCGGTGCCTGCATCCCACCTCCTTGCCAATTCACTGGGGACTCCCAATGTTGTCAGTGTTGATTTACACATCTGTATGGTTCCCGCCAAGGTGGGTGACATCCTTACTTTTGGAGAATCCATCACACTGGAACCAGGTCCGGATTATCTTGCGTCTAAGTGCATCCTGGTTTGCGGAGCGAATCCTCTGGTATCTCACCTACCGAGAGGCATGGATATCTTGGAAGCCAAGCAGAAGCATCAGGCCAAGCTCATTGTCATTGACCCGCGCTTAACTGCCCTGGCATCAAAGGCGGACCTGTGGCTGCAGATCAGACTCGGTACCGATGGGGCTTTAATCTTGGCTTTCATTAACGTGATTATCAATGAGAAGCTGTATGATAAGGAATTCGTGGATAAATGGTGCTATGGCTTTGATAGGCTGGCTTCTCGGGTACAGGAGTATACTCCTGAAAAGGCCGAGAAAATCACCTGGATTACGGCAGATAAGATTAGAGCGGCAGCCAGAATGTATGCCACCACTAAACCCGCATCTTTACACCAGCGGGTAGCCGTCAACCAGAATATTAGCTCAACACAGACGAGCCGGGCTCTCGCTATCCTAATAGGGCTTACTGGAAACATCGATGTCGCAGGCGGAAATCTGTTTCCAACCCGCATGAAAGGATTTATCCCGGAAAGCCCCTACGAGATAGAGAAAGAAATCCATGAGAAGCGTATCGGAAGCAGGGAATATCCACTTATATCGGGCCCTGAAGCCCCCTGGAAGTTCGTCCATGGGGCGTTGGCTATTGAAGCCATGCTGACGGATAAGCCCTATCCGTTCAAATCGCTATTTTGTTTCGGTGGGAATCCTGTCATGGTGATGCCGGATACAAAAAAGGTCTGGGAAGCCCTGAAAAAGCTTGAGCTATTCGTGGTATCAGACTTCTTTATCACACCCAGTGCCGAATTGGCCGACTATATTCTTCCCGCCGCTACCTGGTTGGAGAGGGATGAGCTTTGCCATAGTCCTTATACTAACCTAATCGTTGCCAGGCAAAAGACGATAGAACCCCTTTTTGAGTGCCGGGATGATACCAGGATAGTGCTGGAACTGATTAAAAAGATACCCTGGGCGGAGACGAAATTCATGCCCTGGAAAAGTAGCGATGAACGCAATAATTACCGGGTAAAAGGCATGGGGATTACCTTTGATGATTTGAAGGAGAAAGGTTATCTATCCGTGCCACCGCATTATAAAAAATACGATCAAAACGGTTTTCGTACCCCAACCGGTAAAGTAGAGTTGTACTCCACCCTCTTCGAAAAATACGGATATGACCCGTTGCCTACATATATAGAGCCGCCGGAAAGTCCATTGTCGTCTCCAGAGCTCATGATGGAGTATCCCTTCATTCTAATTACCGGTGCGAGATATACGGAAGACTATCATTCTCAGGGACATCATATTCCATCTCTGCGGAAGCGCGTCCCCCATCCGGAAATCGAGGTCCATCCGGAAACCGCCGAGAAAGAAAACTTGAAGGATGAAGATTGGGTCTGGGTGGAAACGCCCCAAGTTAAGGGGGAGCGGGTAAGATTTAAAGTCAAGTTAACCTCTGGTATTGATCCAAGAGTAGTCCATGCCGCTCATGCCTGGTGGTATCCGGAGAAACCGGCGCCGGAGCATGGCTGCTTTGAGTCCAATATCAACGTGGTACTAACGGATGATCCACCCCGTGAGGCGATCTGCGGTTCGGTCCCGATGAGGGGAACGTTGTGTAAAATCTACAAAGAATAATTAGAGTCTGTTTATAAATTCAGTTAGTTCGTCATACCCGCGAAGGCGGGTATCCAGAACGTATTGAAATCACTGGATTCCCGTTTTCACGGGAATGACAGAGAGAGACAAATTCGGCATTTATGGACAG
>JBDROD010000178.1:0-2523 GCA_043810415.1 Candidatus Zixiibacteriota bacterium
CTTTATGGCTGACAGATTACAGAGCATAGGCAACCTCCTTGAGAGTTTAAGATTCCAAGTTCAAAAAAACACTCTCTCTTGGGTGTTGCCTAATCTTTTTTCCCTTAACAAATGTGTATGATTTGTATTTGGTCTCTACAAGCTGCCTTTCAAACGCATCCAGAGGCGAGTTGATGCCGCTGGGATCGTAATCCTCCGTCTCCAAAAGCTCAGATAGGGTTACCCCCCGGGATTGCGCTTCTAAATATGTCTCCCGGCTGACTTTGATCTCCTTGGCTCTGGATAGATCCAAATGCCCGGATACCGGTTTTTCCCCGGCTGCAAGCTCCAACAGCTTTTTCCCCTCTTTCGTTTCCAGTAATTTTTCCAATTCCATTTTTTCTCCTTTTCGTTAATGTCCATTGACCATTGTCCGTCGACCGCAGCAAAACCTTTCTGTTGCGGATTGCAGACTGTTAACATAAACGTTTTTTGGTTTTGGCGGCGGACGGCGGACGACGGTCGGCGGACATAATTACATCACCACCGTACACTCGCTGGTCCCGTTCACCGCGATGACCGTGCCCCGGGCAACGTTTCCTCCCGCCGGATCATAGCCGGTCAAAGCCGGGGACTGTTTCACCGTTCCGTTGGCTCCCCCTACCACCCTGTCGCCGAATGTGGGGTAGGTGGTGGTGATGGGAACGGTCATGATTCCCCCGATCTGTACCGTGGCCACCCTCTTCCCGTCGTCCGAGTCGGTCAAGGTCAGGTCGACCAGCTTCCCCAGGAAAACCGAACCGTCGGCAGCAGGTCCCACATGATTATTTCCGGTCAGCGTCACCGCTTTTCCCATGTCTGCATCTTTAAGATCATCCACTCCGCCGGTCTGCTTAATGGAAAAGGTGGCAAAGGTAGCGCCGGTGGCTTCCAGATTCTGATCTCTTATTCCCATTTTTCTCTCCTTTTCAGTTTAGAGTAATTTGTTTTGAGTTTTGAGGTTTAACTCAATTCTCACTTCTCGTTTCTTATTTGAAGTCTGTCTTTTAGGACATCCCTTCGGGTCATCACACCCGCAATTGTTTGTAGGTATTAAGGGCGAATCTAAAGATTCGCCCCTACACCTGTTTTGAACTCTCCCATCTTGAAATTAGGTTCAGCCTGATCTGCTACCACTTTGTAGTGCGGGCTGGCAGGAAAACTCTGGTTGAATTCCTCTCTGACTTTATCTCTTAAGAATTTCAAATCGTCATAGCTTATATCCGGAGAGGACAAAAGCTTCTCCACCAGACCGGTCGAGCTCAAATTCCCTTTGGCCCGGGATAGGGCCAGAGCCATCCTTTTGATCTCCGATTTGAAATCGTCTACCAGCTGATCGTAGAGTTTTTCTTTCTTCCCTAAAAGGTTCAAAGCCGCAGCCGCCTCTTTCAAATCATTTTCCATTTGATCAAAATCCAGTTTCGAAATTGTCTCATCCTGGATGGCGAGTCGATGTTTCTCCAAAGACTCAATCAGTCTCTCGTTATTCATGCATACCTCTTTCCCTTTTAATCTAAGAATTCGATTTTACTTTTCGCCTTTCCCTCTTAACTCTAAACTCCAAACTCTTATCTCATTCGATATTCCATCCTCGACAACCGGTCATGTAAGTCCTGGCTGAACTGGTAGAATTCCTCCTTGGTCAGGAAATTTTTGTTCAGCATCAATTCGATGTTGGAGAGTCTTTTATCCAGCTGGTTAACCACCACCGTCTCCGCTTTCTGCGAAAGATCCACCTTTATTCCCGCAATGGTGGCATAGTAGGCGGTGATGATCCCGAAAGCGGTCACAAAGAACGCCACCAGGAATTGGATGACTTGTATTTTAGAAACCAATTTATGATTTTCCATACTTTGAACTTTGAACTTTAAACACGTTTCCATCCGCTTAATCCGTTTAATCCGTTGACCCTTTCCAGAACAGCCACCTCTCCTTACCCTTCAGGTTGATTTTTCTCACCAGATAAATTCCGTTCAGAATTTTCCCTTCAATTTGTAAACGGGAGAAATCCTCCTGTCTTTCGAGGAATTTATATGTTCCTTTGTCCAGAATTTTCATATAAGCCACCGGATTCTTGGAGGGATTCCCTTCGGCACCATCCTTTTGCGGAGGTATTTCCCCTTCGAAGTCCATCCATTTGGGATCATGATAATCTTTCCATTCACACAAAATTCTTTTCCCTTTGTCCAGTTGCTTCAAATCGAGCTCGAACAGGGTCAATCCCAAAGCCACTTTTCCCTTCAAGAATCTCAGGTCGTGATGTTTCGCCTCCCCCCACCAGTGAAGCTGAAGCACGAATTTGTCCATCGTCCGATGTCCGTCGTCCGTCGCAGAAAGGGATTTAGCGGAGCTATGCACCATATGGTGCATAGCGGCGGACTGCGGACTTGTCCTGAGTAAAGTCGAAGGACGATGGTCAGCGGACATGTTTTCCAGCACAGCCACCGGATCCGGCTCCTTTTTATCCGACCTTAGGTCCATCACCCTGGGGGCATACCAGGTAAA
>JBDROD010000179.1:0-3679 GCA_043810415.1 Candidatus Zixiibacteriota bacterium
TGCCCAATTTATTGAGCATTATCGTCAGTAAGCCTGATAAATCAGGCAACTACAATATTACATCATGGTTTCATCCCTAAGTTATAGGAATTAAAAGAAAAAATCTGGAAATATACTACATGAGCATAAATCAAGAACAAATCCTGCAATTCCTTTCCGGTGAGATGGCTCATCCCCTGAAGGTGCGGGAGCTGGCTAAAAGGATGAACGTCCCCGAGGAGGAATATGGCCAGTTCAGAAGGATGGTCCGGTCGATGCTCCGGGACGGGCTGGTGGTCAAGATCAAGCGGGGGAAAATAGGAATGCCGGACAAATCCAGTCTGGTGGTGGGCCGGTTGGTCTCCTCCAAAAGCGGGTACGGATTCGTGGCGCCGGAGGATAGAAGCGAGGACGTTTATATAAAAGCGGAGAATATGGGGAACGCCCTGCACGGAGACAAGGTGGTGACGAGAGTGTACCGGGGAAAAAGAGGACCGACCCGGGAAGGGAGCATTACCAAGATCCTCCAAAGAGCCAAACAAAATCTGGTCGGCACTTTTCATAAAACCAAGCTTGCCGATTACGTCGAACCGGACGATCGCAGGTTTCCCAAGGATATCTACGTAGCACCCCATGATTCCGGCAAGGCACACGAAGGACAAAAGGTGGTGGTCTCGCTTGAAGATTGGGTGGACGTGCATTTAGGTCCCCAGGGAAAGGTGATCGAGGTTTTGGGCTACCCGGACGAACCGGGAATGGATATGCTGACCCTGATAAAAGAGTATGAGCTTCCCTTGAGCTTTCCGGAAGAGATGGAGGAGGAATTGGTTGCTCTGCCGGACAAAGTGGGAAAAAAGGAATTAGAAAAGAGGTTAGACTTTCGCCAAAAAAACTGTTTCACCATAGATCCGGCGGATGCCAAGGATCATGACGATGCTGTTTCCTTAGAGATAAAACCCAACGGCAACTACCTTTTGGGGGTGCACATCGCCGACGTCTCTTATTATGTAAAGGAGAATTCACCTCTCGACCGGGAAGCTCTCAAACGAGGGACTTCGGTCTATCTGGTCGATCGGGTTATCCCCATGCTGCCGGAGCAACTTTCCAATCAAGTCTGCAGCCTAAAGCCCCACCGGATGAGGCTGACTTACAGCGTGATCATGGAGCTCGATCCCCAGGGGGAAAGATTAGACTACCGGATCAAGGAGAGCGTGATTCAAAGCAAGGCGAAACTGAATTACGATGAAGTGCAAGAATTATTCGATAAAGGTACTTTTACTAAAAATATAAAAGGTCTGGAAGATGATCTGGCGAACATGCTGACCCTCAGCCGGATGCTTTTAGAAAAACGAGTGGCCAAAGGGAGCCTGGATTTCGATCTGCCGGAGGCGCGCGTGGTTTTGGGAAAAGACGGGAGAGTTAAGGATATTCTGGAGACGGAGAGACTGGAGAGCCATCGCTTGATCGAGGAATTTATGCTTTTGGCCAACCGGACGGTGGCAGAGCATACCAGTCGGCTTTCGGTCCCTTTCCTCTACCGGGTACATGAGGAACCGGACAAAGAAAAAATAGAAGCATTCTCGGATTTCGTCTCCACTTTGGGCTATTCGTTTTCCGTCTCCGGCAAGATTCCTCCCAAGAAAATTCAGAGATTTCTAAAGACGGTGGAGGGGAAGCCCGAGGAGAAACTGATCAACGAGATTCTGCTCCGGGCTTTGAAGAGGGCATGTTACCAGCCGGAAAACGTGGGGCATTTTGGGCTGGCTTTTTCGCATTACACTCATTTCACCTCCCCCATCCGTAGATATCCCGATTTGTTGGTTCACCGGTTATTAAAAGAGCTGGAAGCCGGGCAGTATACCTACCAGAGACAAAATCAGATGCAGAAGCGGCTCCCCCGGATCGGTGAGATTACCTCGGAAAGGGAGAGGATGGCGGACGAAGCCGAGAGGGAGTCGATCAAGATCAAGCAGGTCGAGTTCATGCAGGATAAGCTGGGGGAGGAATATGAAGGTCTGATCTCGGGGGTGGTTCCTTTCGGATTCTTCGTCAGATTGGACCATCTTTTGGCAGAAGGGCTGGTACGGGTTTCCAGTTTGAACGACGATTATTATATTTTTGACGAAAGAAGACAGAGATGGGTGGGACGAACCACCAAGAAAATCTATAAGCTCGGCGATCGGGTTAAAGTGCAGGTAGTAAGGGTAGACAGAGATCGAAAAGAGATAGACTTTACATTGGCGGGAATGAGTTACAATAAGGAAAAAGGAAAAGGAAGGAAGGGAAAGGGAAAGAGGAGAGGAAAATCAAGATAAAAGAAATTTTCAGTTGTTATTTTTGGTTTTTATTTTTACTTTTCATCTCGAAGAATACTTATTGGATTGCTAAGTTTCAGGGTATGTTGAAAAAGTCGAATTTCGGGGCGGGGTGAATTCCCGCCCCTATGGAGAGTATTAACGAGCTAACCATAGAGAGGGGCATTCAGCCCCTCTAAACAAGTTTTCCAACAGTTACTTTGGCCTAATATATAACAATGCCGTTGAAGAACATGGTTACCAAATGGCAATCACTCCGAATAAAAAAATCACAATAGCGATAAATTTATGAACCAGCCGGCTAACATACTGATCATAAGCCCGGATACGAAGCTTCAGCAGGGGATAGAAAAGGCTCTTTCCGACATAAATCCCCAGCTGAAAATAGCGTCGACCGGTCGGGAGGGTTTGAAGCAGATCAGAGAGGAGGGATTCAACCTGGTGCTCACCGATTCCCGGTTAGATGACCTCTCTTGTCAGGTTCTGATCAGAAAGATCATCACCCGAAGCCCGGAAGCGGACATCATGGTGGGACTTCCGGTCGAGGATTCATACCGTCAGAATGAGATTTTAGAATGCGGAGCCGACGATGTATTCGAAATTCCACTCAAAGCGGAAGAGGTACATTTAAAGGTTAATCGGCTTTTAAAGGAAAAGAGTTTTTTGGAATCGTGCGGGTTGGTGGGGAAGTCGAGTCAGCTGAAGCAGACAGCAGAATCGGCGCTTCAGGTTGCTCCGACCAACATTACCGTTTTGATCACCGGTGAGTCCGGAACCGGCAAAGAGCTTATCGCCCGAGCCATTCATGCCAACAGCCTGCGAAAGGATAAACCTTTTGTGGCAGCCAACGTGGGAGCATTAGCAGAAGGGGTGGTGGAAAGCGAGCTATTCGGGCACGAAAAGGGAGCTTTCACCGGTGCGGTCAGCCGTCGGCAGGGGCTTTTTGAAACGGCTAACGGAGGGACGATATTCTTAGATGAGATTGCAGAGTTCAAACCCACAACTCAGGTAAAATTATTGAGGGTTTTGGAGGAGAGGAGTTTCATGCGGGTGGGAGGAAGCTCGGATATTAAAGTGGACGTTCGGGTCATCGCCGCCACCAACCAGAACCTGGACCTGAAAGTGAAGGAGGGGGATTTCCGAAGCGATCTTTATTTCAGATTAGCAGTGGTAAAAATAGACATGCCCCCGCTGAGAGAAAGGCCGAAAGACATTCCCCTTTTAGTGCACAGTTTCATAGAAAAGCTCAGCAAAAAGAGCGAAAGGAAAATATCCGGAGTGACGGATGAAGCGCTGGAGCTTTTGATCAAATATCACTGGCCCGGGAACGTGAGGGAGATGCGAAATTTTCTGGAGAGCATGCTGGCTTTGGCACCGGACAGAAA
>JBDROD010000180.1:0-24050 GCA_043810415.1 Candidatus Zixiibacteriota bacterium
CTCCATCCCCATTATCAGATTCCCTTTCAGCTGGTATTTGGCATTGGAAAGCTCTCTTGTAGAAAGACAGTTTTTCTTCAACTTCCCGATCTCCCTTAATACCAATTCTATCACCCGTACTGCATTCTTCTTGTACGTGCCTAGATAGATCCCGAAAACTCCGGTATCCTCAAAGAAATCAATAAAGGAGTAGATGCTGTATGCTAATCCTAATTTTTCCCTGACCGTCTGGAACAGATGGGAGCTCATCCCCCCCCCCAGGATATTGCTCAAGACCAGCGAAGAATATCTCCTCTGGTCTCGATAAGGGAAAAGAGGTATCCCCAGACTTATGTGGGTTTGGGCGGTTTTACGCTGTTCCACCATTTTGGCTGCCTCCATCGGACGGAGTTGGAAGCCGGATTTGATCCCTTGGGAATCGGAGTTGAACTCGAATTTATGTTTTACTTTTTTCACCAAATCCCTATGCTTAAGATTACCTGACGCAGCGATTACCACCCGGGAATAAGTATAATTCTTCTTCATAAAGCTGATCAGCTTTCCCCGGGGCATCTGGGTCACGCTCTCCATGCTCCCGATGATCGGTCTGCCCAAGGGGTCATCCTTCCACATTGCTCTCATCAAAAGGTCGTGGATCAAATCCGCAGGGGAATCCTCCAATTCCTTTATTTCGGAGGCGATCACCTTTCTTTCCTTTTCAAAGTGAGAGGGATTCAAAAGTGGGTTTTTAAGTATATCGGACAGTACGTCGATGGCGATATCAAAATGCTCGTCTAATACCCGGGCATAATAGCAGGTCTGTTCCCTTGCGGTGAATGCATTCAAGCCACCTCCCACCGATTCTAAAGAAACCGCTATCTCTTTAGCCGTTCGGTTCTTAGTCCCTTTGAACAGCATATGTTCTATGAAATGAGATACCCCCCTTTCATCCCTGTCCTCATCCCGGGAACCTACGTCTATCCACACACCGATGCTGATGGAGCGGACCGAATTCAGCTCTTCGGTAACCACGCGTATGCCGTTATCCAAAACGGTTTTTTTGTAGATCTCCTTCAATTTGATTCCACCTATTCAAAAAGATATGGTTTGGCTTGATTCTCACTTATCTTATAGTTAGACAAAATCCAAATGGCTGATTTTACCATTTGGACTTTCCTACCGGATCCAATTAAAGAGTCCGGTCATCTGACCAGGAAACAGCCATCTTATTGATTCTTCTGGTCGAAGGCGGCTTTTCGGGATAGCTTTATCTTTCCCTCCGCATCGATTCCGATTACCTTCACCTTCACCTCATCCCCCAAGCTTAAGACGTCCTCCACTTGTTTGATCCGGTGGGTATCGATCTCCGAGATGTGGAGCAGTCCGTCATGACCCGGCAGTATCTCCACGAACGCTCCGAAGGGAGTGATCCGTCTAACTTTCCCCATGTATATCTTGCCTATCTCCGCTTCCTCGATCAATTGGAGAATGATCTTTTTGGCCAACTCGCCTGCCTTTTGATCGGTGGAGGCGATGAACACGGAACCGTCATCCTCGATGTCTATCTTGGCTCCGGACTGCTCGATTATGCTGCGGATCATCTTGCCTCCCGGTCCTATGATCTCGCCGATCTTATCCGGTTTCACTTTAAGGATAATAATCCGGGGGGCGTAAGCGGAAAGCTCTGCTCGAGGCTGGGCGATGGTCTTTTCCATAATACCCAAAATGTGCAGCCGGGCTTCCTTGGCTTTGGTCAAAGCCTCCCCCAGAAGTGCCAAGTCCACTCCGGAGATTTTTACGTCCATCTGGAAAGCGGTGATTCCACTGCTGGTTCCCGTCACCTTGAAATCCATGTCTCCCAGATGATCCTCCACCCCCAATATATCCGTCAGGATGGCATATCTCTCTTTCTCTTTTATAAGTCCCATGGCTATTCCTGCCACCGGGGCTTTGATCGGAACCCCCGCATCCATCAATGCCAAGGTTCCTCCGCAGACCGTAGCCATAGAGGAGGAACCGTTTGATTCCAATATGTCCGAGACGATCCGGACGGTATAGGGGAAGGCGTCCTCCTTGGGGATGACCGGCTGGATGGCTCTTTCCGCCAGCGCCCCGTGCCCGATCTCTCTTCGACCCGGTCCCCGAACCGGCTTCACCTCTCCCACGCTGAAAGGGGGAAAATTATAATGCAGCATGTAGCTTTTGGTCGACTCCCCTTCCAGATCGTCGATCCTCTGCTCGTCTATCTTAGTCCCTAAAGTCGTAACCGCCAGGCATTGAGTCTGCCCCCGGGTAAAGATAGCCGATCCGTGGGTCCGGGGTAGAATCCCCACCTCGCAGGTAATCGGTCTTACCTGATCTGCTGTCCGATTATCGGTTCTCCTGCCTTCATCCAATATCATCTGACGCAGATCCTTTTTCTCTAAATCCTGCAGTATGGATTTAATCTTCGATTCACTTGCAGGAAATCTTTCCGCCAGTTCAACCATAATCGTATCGGACAGATCATATAACTTTTCCTCACGTTCTTTTTTATCTGATTTCCGATTGGCATCTTTTATCTTCTCCAATCCTAAAGCGGTTACCGCTTCCACCAACTCGGCTTCTATAACCGGAGCCTCCACCTGGGGTTTCGGTTTCCCTACCCGGACACAAAGCTCCTTCTGTAATTCTACCAATTTTTGTATCTGTTTGTGCCCGAACTCCACAGCGGAAAGCAATTCCCCTTCCGAAACTTCGCGGCATTCCCCTTCCACCATATTGACGAATTCTTTTGTCCCCGCTACCACCAGATTTATATCGCAGGTTTCCAGTTCGGAAAAGGTGGGATTTACGATAAACTCCCCGTTTAATCTCCCCAGCCGGACCGCTCCCACCGGCTGGTAGAATGGTAACTCCGACATGCTCAGGGCGGCTGAGGCGCCGATCAAACCCAGTACGTCGGCATCGTTTTCCTGATCGGAGGAAAGAACCATTACCATGATTTGCACCTCGTTGAAATAACCTTCGGGGAATAAGGGTCGCAGCGTCCGGTCGATCAACCTGGCGCTCACCGTCTCCTTTTCACTGGGACGTCCCTCTCTTTTAAAAAAACCTCCGGGGATTTTACCCGCGGCATAAGCTTTCTCCCGGTAATCGACCAGTAAGGGAAAAAAATCCAGCTCTTTATCCAGCGGTTTCGCCTCTACCGCTGTAGCCAGAATCATAGTATCCCCCAAACGAACCATGGCGGCGCCATGAGCTTGTTTGGCTACCTTGCCCGTCTCAATGCTCAAAATCTTCCCATTCATATCTGCTTGAACTTTTACTTCCATTAATCGCTCCTATCTTGCGCCAAAAGTCAGAATAAGTCAGCCTGCGACGTGCCCCGGCTTCCAGCTATCATTACTCCGTTTGTTATTTTCTCAGGCTGAGCTGCTCTACTATCTTTCGATAACCGTCCAGGTCCGTATCCTTCAAATAATCTAAAAGACGTCTTCTTTTGCCTACCAGCCTCAAAAGCCCTCGGCGGGAGCTGAAATCCTTGCTGGATTTCTTAAGATGCCCAGTTAACTGGTTGATCCTTTCGGTCAAAAGTGCTATCTGTATCTCCGGTGAACCGGTATCCTTGTCATGCATCCGGTATTCCTTTACCAGCATCTCCTTTTTTTCTTTGGTGAGCGGCAAAATATCCTCCTTTATGGATATAATTAAAGCTATTAAGATAAATCTGATTGAAGCATATGTTTAATTACTTTTTCATCGGACTTTATCTGTTCTTTAAGTTGTCTGGCATCCGAAAATGATTTAGGCTCCCTCACCCAATTTTCAACCCACACCTCAACTTTAGAACCAACCACGTCCCTTTCCAAACCAAATACGTGGATTTCCACCGACCGATCCTCTTCACCGAAGGTAGGTTTGGGACCTATATACAACATTCCTACGTAGCTTTTGTCCTCCAGTTGCACCCGGGCAGAATAAACTCCATCCGCTGGAAGAAGCTTTCGGGGATCGATCTTTAGGTTTATGGTGGGATAATCCAGGCTTTTTCCCCATCCCTTTCCCGGGATCACTTGACCGGTAAGAGGATAAGGATGACCCAACATGGCAATAGCTTCAACGAACTCTCCGGATTTCATCATCTTTCTGATGTGACTGCTGCTTATCCGAACCCCATTCAAAAACAGGGCCGGAACTACCTCCAGCTCAAATCCATATTGGAGACCAGCCTGTTTCAATAATCCGATCCCCCCGCTTCTATTTCTTCCGAAGGCATGATCATTCCCCACCACCAGCTCACCCACATTAAGCTTGTCCACCAAAATATCTTTAATAAAACCCTCTGGTGAGGAATCCTTCAAATCCTGATCAAAATTCATTACCACCGTCTCCTCCACACCCAGCTTTTCCAGAAGTTTAACCTTCTCCTCCAGGGTGGTCAAAAGCAGGGGGGCATCCCCAGGTGCCACTATACTTTGAGGGTGAGGTTCATAGGTAACTACCACTCCCGTTCGTCTCCTCTCCTTGGATTTTTCGATCATCCTTTTGAGTATCACCTGGTGACCGCGATGTAATCCATCAAAACTCCCCAAGGTAACCGTTGGTTTATCAAAAGGCTGGTACTCTATTTTTCTTATGTCCAAACAAACGTGCATAACGTTATTATTATTGAGCTTTTGAAACCTTGAACTTTTGAACTATTTTCTATATTACCCGCAGATATTCGAACAGTCTGCTGTCGTAATTTGAATCCAGAAAATTCCTCGCAGCAGTTAAGGCTCTGCCGACAGCGATTATCCTTTTTCGTTTGTCTTTCACCGAGATGGTTTGATTTACATCAAAATCTCCTTCTACGGATAGAACTGAAGAGGATTTAAGCGGAAGGCCATGCTGAATTTTGTCCGCAAAACTCTCTTTTACTACGACCGAAGGAAGATCGGACATGATTTTCTCTATGGGTAATAAGATATCCTCAATTCTTCCGGCAGCCTGAACATCCGAGATACTCTCCAAGCTTAAAGCCTCATCTACCTTGAAGGGACCCACTCGGATTCTCCGCAGGGAGAAAAGGTATGCCCCGCACCCCAGTTTCTCCCCCAGCTCGGAAGCTAAGCTCCTTATGTAAGTCCCTTTGGAACAGTTAATCCTCAAATGAACCAACGGCATTTTTAGATCCAGTATTTCCAAGCTCTTTATCTCCACCTCTCTTCTTTTTGGTTCTACCTTCACGTTCGCCCGAGCATATTGGTACATGCGTTTCCCCTGGAACTTTAATGCAGAATACAAAGGAGCAGTCTGTTGTATCCGACCTGCAAACGAAGAGACTGCATCCCTTATTTGGTCCCATCCTATTTCCAAATCGTCCTTGATCTGGAGCACTTTCCCCTCTCCGTCATAAGTATCTGTGGTAACCCCCAGCTTTATCACCGCATTGTATTCCTTGTCATATTGGATTATAAACTGCACCATCTTGGTGGCCTTATTTATACAGGCCAACAGAACCCCATCCGCACCGGGGTCGAGGGTTCCCGCATGCCCGATCTTTCGGGTACCTAGAATCCTCCGCAGATAGTCCACCACATCATGGGAGGTCATCCCCCTGGGTTTGTCAACTACTAAGACTCCCGACAGGTTCATTCTTCAACATCCTTCCAATTCGCTCGACGATGATCTGCTGAGCTTCTTTCAAAGCTAGATCCAGGGTGCAGCCGGCTGCATTTCTATGTCCTCCTCCCCCAAAAATACGCGCAACCTTGGAGACATCGTATTCGTTTTGAGATCTGAGGTTCACCTTGGTTTTTCCGTTTTCCTTCTCGGTGAAAAGCAGCCCCACCTCCACTCCCTTCAGAAAAAGGGTATAATTCACCACCCCTTCCATCTCGTTCGGCTCCACTCCGAGTTCTGCCAGGCTTTCCTGTCTTATGATCATGGCGCAGACTTTCCCTCCGAACAGTAATTGGGGATGGGAGAGCACCGATCCCAAGAGCTTCAAAAAAGGAAGAGAATGGTTGAAATATATCTGATTGGTTATATATCGAGGATCAGCTCCCGCCTCGACCAGATCGGCACAAGTTTTCAAGCATAGAGGAGTGGTATTGGAAAATTTGAATCTACCCGTATCGGTAAGGATAGCCGTATAAAGCTGGGTGGCTACCGGAGCGGTCATGGGAAATGAAAAATATTTAAGCAGAGCGAAGATCATCTCCCCCACGGCAGAAGCTTCCTCATCTATATAATTGAAAGTGCCGAATCTCTCGTTATCCGGATGATGGTCAATATTTATCATGGTTGCTCCGGGGGTGATCAACTTTCCCGTCTCCCCGATACGTTCCAGGCAGGTGGAATCCAGCACAAAAACCAGATCGAAAGATGGTTGAGAGTTCTGCGTCCCCTGGATGGAATTCAAGTTTTGAATCCTTCGCTGTGGATCCAAAAATCGATATTTACTGGGCAATTCCCCCTGGTTGATGATGCAAAATTTCTTCCCCCGGCTTCCCAACAATTCCGCCAAGGCTAATTGCGATCCGATTGAATCTCCATCCGGATCACGATGAGAGGTGATAAAGATCGATTTAGCTGGCAGCAGCATATCGGATATTTTTTTCAACTGTTCCTTCATTCCTTTTTCTCTTCAGGTAAGTTGGTTTCGTTCCCGCCAGCTTCTTCCTGCTGATGTATCTTCCGGATCAGCTCCTCGATGCGGGCGCCATATTCCACCGATCCGTCGAAATGAAACTCCACCTCCGGCACATGCTTTAGCCTTAACCTTTTTCCAATCTCGTGCTGAACAAAACCGCAGGCTCTTTTCAAAGCTTTGGCCGTTTTTATCTTGGATTCCTCATCCCCTAAAATACTATAATATATATGGGCACGCTTGAGATCAGCAGAGACCTCCACCCCCGTGATGGTTACAAATCCGATGCCGGGATCTTTGAGCTCCCGCTGGATCAAAAGGGAGATCTCTCTTTTGATTGAATCTCCCACCCGGTCTTTTCGTTGAAATTGCATATTAACGTTTAACCGATTGAATCTTAAAATCACACCTTCCGGTCTGCATGAGGGCTATATTTATTTCTATAGAAAATTCATGGAATAATCCAATATCTGGATCCCCTGTTCCCGGCTTATAAATTCCACCACTTGGCTCAATACCTGGTTGGCAAATTGTTGCTCGTTGGCTACCACCGAAACCCCCAGGGTGGTTCTTTGCCACAGATCGTTATGATCGACTTCCGCTATGGAAACGTTGAACCGGTTTTTTACCCGGTCCTTTATCCTTTTAAGGAAGTGCCGCTTGCTTTTCAATGATCCGCTTTCCGGAATGTGAATCTCAATGTTAGCTATGCCGACCACCATAGGAGATTGTTTTACGTTTTATATGTTTTTTCTGCTGTTATCTCAACTCCATGGTTTTGACCCAGATGACGTTTGGCTGAAAGCTAATCCAGCTTCCGGGCTAACTCTCTGACTTCATAAGCTTCCAGAACGTCACCCTCTTTTACGTCATTATAACTTTCGATCCTGATTCCGCACTCCAGTCCGCTGGTCACTTCCTTGGCGTCGTCTTTGAATCTTTTCAAGGAGGAAACGATCCCGTCATAGATCACCACCCCGTCACGGATAACCCGGACTTTCCCGCCTTTCTTTATACTCCCCTGCTGAACAAAACAACCCGCTATCTGTCCTATGCCCGAGATTTTGAATACATTTTTGACTTCGGCGCTGCCCAAAACGGTCTCGCTGATCTCGGGTTCCAGAAGACCCTCTAGGGCTTTTTTTATGTTCGATTCGATTTCGTAGATCACGTCATAAAGTCTTATGTCCACTTTCTCTTTGGCCGAGAGTTCTCTGGCTCTGAAATCCGGTCGGACATGAAATCCGATGATGATCGCATCGGAGGCGGCTGCCAAGAGGACATCGCTTTCGTTGATGGAACCCACCCCCTTGTGAATCACTCTAACCTTCACCTCCGGGGTGGAGATTTTCTCCAGGGTATCGGACAATACCTCGACTGAACCCCCCACGTCTCCTTTGAGTATCAGTTTCAGCTCTTTGATCTTCCCCTCTTCAATATGCTCGTAGACGTCGGACAAGGAAGCCCTCTTTACCTGCCTGATATCCTGCTCTCTTTTTACCCGCATCCTCTTGTTGGCAATCTCCTTGGCCTCAATTTCATCTGCTGTAATAATGAAGGTATCCCCGGCCTGGGGTATTCCCGACGAACCCAATACCTGAACCGGGATGGATGGTCCCGCCTCCATCACCGGATTACCTCTTTCATTGAACATGGCTCTCACCCTGCCGTAGTGTGGTCCAGTTACAAAGGGATCTCCGATCCTCAAGGTCCCCTTTTGAACCAGCACTGTGATGGTAGTGCCTCTCCCCCGGCTTATTTCTGATTCAACCACCACTCCCAGGGCTTTCCGGTTAGGATTGGCTTTTAGCTCCATCATCTCGGCTTGAAGCAGAATCATCTCCAGCAGTTTGCTTATCCCCACGCCGGTTTTTGCGGAGATCTCTACCATTATGGTTGAGCCTCCCCATTCCTCCGGCATCAGATTGAGCTTGGAGAGCTCGCTTTTGATCGGCTCGCTCTTGGCCTGGGGCAGGTCCATTTTATTGATGGCTACTATAATGGGCACTCCGGCAGCCCGGGCATGATCGATGGCTTCGATGGTTTGGGGCATCACGCTGTCATCCGCTGCTATAACCAATACAACGATATCTGTTATCTGCACTCCCCGGGCTCGCATGGAGGTGAAAGCCTGATGTCCGGGTGTATCTAGAAATGTGATGCTTCCTCCGGGCACCTTCACCTCATAAGCCCCGATATGTTGGGTGATCCCCCCAAATTCCCCGCCAATTATGTTGCTTTTCCGAATGTAGTCTAAAAGAGAGGTCTTTCCGTGATCCACGTGTCCCATGATGGTTATGATGGGAGGTCGGGTTCTTAAATTCTCCTCTTCTTCCGTTTCCCTCTCTTCCTCTAATCCGATCTCTTTGACCGGTTCCACGCTGAATCCGAATTCAAGAGCAATGGTCTCGATGCTGTCCATATCCAATCTCTGATTGATGGTGGCTACCAAACCCAATTCCAAGCATTTGGAGATCACCTCCGCTGGTTTTACCCCCATCAAACTGGCCAGCTCTGCCACCGAGATATACTCGTTTACCCGAATGACATTGGTCGGTTCGACTTCCTGACCTGCTGCATCCGGCAAAAGCTTCCTCTTATATCTTTTCACCCTGTGACCGGTATCTATGGAGGCTAAAGTCTTCTTTATGCTCTGCTCAATTTCCGTCCGATCCACTCTTTTCTCGGGCTTCACCTCCAGAAAGTGAGGTTTCTTCTTCTTGACCTCTAGGCGCTTTTTCTCTAATTTTTTTATCTGCTCCTTGCGTCGAATCTTGATGTCTTTGGTTTTTCGAATGGGTTCAAAAGGGACCGCCACCTCTTCCTTTTCCTCCCGCTCCTTTAACTTCTTTTCCTTCCGGGCGTATTCCTCCTTTACCGCTTCTTTTTCCTTCTGGAATTTCTGTTCTATGGAGGAGGTCATCTTATCATCCACCACGCTCATGTGGCTTTTTACCTCATAGCCCAGCTCCCTTATGATGCTGAGCATGGCTTCGCTGGATATCTTGTAATCTCGGGCTAACTGGTATACTCTTTTCTTTGCCAAAATCAGTACCTCAATTTAAGATAACGCATGGTGAAAAGTTCTAAATCCCTAATCCTGTTCCGTTAAAAATGATATTTATTTGCCTTTGTGCTTCGTGCGAGGAGAAGTTAAACCGATGATTTGGATGGGGTGAGATAATCCTTGGCTTTTTGAATAAGGCTGGTTGCCTTCTTGTCACCCACTCCTTCAATTTCAGTTAGATCTTCCACACTGCACTGGGCCAAGTCCTGAATGGTATCGATCCCTTTTTCCATAAGTTTTTCTTTCAGCTTCTTCCCCACCCCGGGGAGCTCGGTCAAGTAAATCTTCAGCTGACTTTCCAGTTTTATCTGTTCCCGGTATTCGCTTTCGCTTAAGATATTGATTTTCCATCCGGTCAGTTTGGCCGCCAGACGAGCATTTTGCCCAGCTTTGCCTATAGCCAAAGAGAGCCTGTCGTCCTCCACCACAATGGTCATGCTGTTGTCATCATGATTGGTGTCTATGTGCACCACTTTAGCCGGTGCCAAAGCTCTGTTGGCAAACGTCTCCGGGTCGGTACTCCAGGGTATTATGTCTATCCTCTCGCTGGACAGCTCTCTGACGATGCTCTGCACCCGCACCCCCTTTACCCCCACGCAGGCACCTACCGGATCCACCCGGTTGTCGATGGAGCTGACCGCCATCTTGGAGCGCTCTCCCGGTTCCCGGGCTACAGCTTTTATCTCGATGATCCGCTCGTAGATCTCAGGCACCTCCAACTCAAAGAGCTTCTTCAAGAAATTGGTGTTGGCTCGTGACAGGATGATCTGGGGACCCTTGGCCGTTTTCTGCACATCCAAGATCAACGCCTTGATTCGATCCCCCTGGCGGTATCTCTCTTTGGGTATCTGCTCTTTGGGGGGTATGATCCCCTCGGCCTTGCCCAGATTGACTATCAGATGCCCCTTATCGATCTGCTGAACTCCACCGGTTACTATGGTGTCGATTTTATCTTTATACTCCTCGTATATCCTCTCCCTCTCTGCCTCTCTCACTTTTTGGATCAATATCTGCTTGGCGGCGATGATGGCGTTTCTTCCAAATTCTCCGAATCCTACTCCCACCTCGATATCCTCCCCTAACTTGGCCTTTGGTTCGATCTCCTTTGCCTCGACCAAAACGATCTCGATGTTGGGATCCGCCACCTCTTTCACCACTTTCTTGGTCGCAACGATCCGGATGTCTCCCGATTTGCGATCCACCTCTATCTTGATGTTGTCGGTATTTCCGAATTTCTTCTTTGCCGCTAGCATCAAGCCCGCCTCCAGACTCTCGATCACAAAATCCATATCAATGTTTTTATCCTTGGTTATCTGGCTCAATGCTTCCAATATTTCGTAGTTCATGTATTCCGTTCTCCCCTAAAACACAATTTTAGCCCAGGCTATCTGATTCAGCGGAATGATTTTCTCCGCCGCCTCATTCGGCTTGAATTTCTCCGGTTCGATCTCTAAGATCAGATTGTCATCTTTTAAGTCTTTAATTCTGCCGATTACCTCGGTTGGTCCTTGAACTTTCTCCTTCAGGATAAGTTTAACCGTCTTCCCTATCTTCCTTTTGAAGTCCCCTACGCCGGTTAAGGGACGATCCAGTCCGGGGGATGAAACCTCTAGCAGATAGCGTCGTCTGATCAGATCCTCCGTTTCCAGATAATCCCCGATCTTTCTATTAAGGTTCGCACACTCATCCAACGTTACCCCACCGGCTTTGTCTACATATATTCTCAAAACCGAACTTGATCCTCCTTCAAAGAAATTCAATTCCACCAGTTCCAGACCCTCCTCTTCTATCAGAGGTCTGATTCTTGCTCTCAAGATGTCAGTTATTGACTCCATAACCTTAATTATACGTCGATAAGTATACAAAAGAGTGGGTTAACCCCACTCCGAACTAATTAATATATTTACTTGAGTCAGAAAAAGCAACAAAAATCGACATGCTTTACGATACCACCAACCGCTCCTATTTGCAAACTTTATCCTTCTAATCAATTCATGCCCTACAAAAGGATTTATCGAAAAAAGCGGGGGATTTAAAGTTTATCCAGAAGCTCTTTGCATTTTCCGATGACCTGGTCGGGAGTGACCGAAATCACCTCCTTGGTTTTTCTGATACAGATCTCTACCTTACCTTCTTTTAAGCTCTTCGCTCCCACGTTAACCCGCAAAGGTACTCCGATCAAATCGGCATCGTTGAATTTCACCCCGGCTCTATCCTCCCGATCATCGATCAATACCTCCAATGAGTTCTCTTCCATCTTACCATAAATATCCAAGGCAATTTGGTTTTGATTCTTATCTGTCACGTTCAATGGCAGAATCTCCACTGAGAATGGAGCAATGGAGGCGGGCCAGATTATTCCGGCCTGGTCATGGAATTTCTCTACCGCAGCTTGAGCGGTTCGGGTAATCCCGATGCCATAAGATCCCATGATGAAGGGTTTTTCCTGGCCATCTGCATCCAGGTAATTGGCACCCAAAGCCACACTGTACTTGGTTCCCAGCATAAAGGTGTTTCCCACCTCTATGCCCCGGGAGGTTAAAAGTTTTCCCTTCAGACAACGGGGACACACCTCCCCCTCCTGGGCGCACCTTATCTGGGCAACCTGATCTATTTTGAAATCCCGATTTATGTTGACACCGGTATAATGGAAATCGTTTTCGTTCGCTCCCGCTACGAAATTCTTCAATCGGGTAACTTCCTCATCGGCTAGAATGATCACATGGGTCAATTCCACCGGACCGGCAAAACCTACCGGTGCACCGGTGATTTTTTCTACCGTGGCCGCGTCCGCCATCTCGAGGTTTATGCATCCCAAAGCATTCTTCAGCTTGACCTCATTTATCTGCCGGTCCCCCCTGATCATGGCAGCTACGATTTTGTCATCTGCTTTGTACAGCAGTGTCTTGACCAACCTTCGCGCCGGGACCTTCAGGTATGCTGTCACCTCCTCTACGGTTTTAACATTAGGGGTGGAGACTTTTTCCAACCGTTTCTCTTTATTTTCCTCCGCCGGTGCTTCTGCTTCCATTGAGCTGGCTTTTTCCATGTTGGCAGCATAATCACAGCTGTCGCAGTAAAAAATTATGTTCTCCCCTCCCTCGGTGTCGACCACTACCATGAACTCGTGCGCAGCTTTCCCCCCCATGGCACCGGTATCCGATTCTACCATCCGGGTATCCAGCCCGCAACGGAGGAATATCTTGAAATAAGCTTCCAGCATTTTTTGATAGCTGATCTTCAGCCCCTCCTCGTCCCTATCAAATGAATAGGCATCCTTCATTATAAACTCGCGCCCCCTCATCAGTCCGAACCTGGGCCGAATCTCGTCTCGGAACTTATTCTGAATCTGATAAAGATTCAAAGGAAGCTGGCGGTACGACCTAAGCTCACCTTTAACCAGGAAAGTGACCACCTCCTCGTGCGTGCCACCCAGGACTAAATCCCGTTCGTGACGATCCTTCGATCGCATCAGCTCTTTGCCTACGGTATGCCATCTTCCCGTCTGTATCCAAAGCTCCGCCGGATGAAGTACCGGCATCAAAATCTCCTGCGCCCCGGCAGCATTCATCTCCTCCCGTACGATCTGGGTGATCTTGAGCAGTACCCTCTGCATAAGAGGAAGATAGTTGTACACTCCGGCGGCCAGCTTTCTTATGTACCCCGCCCGCACCAGAAGCTTATGGCTTACTATCTCCGCCTCTGCCGGATCATCCCTTAACGTCGGTATGTATGTTTCAGACCATTTCATCCTTTATCTCACAATATTTGATTTAGATGCAAAGCCTTATTCGGGAGGGGACAAGCCCCACCCATAACGGTTTATTGTTTTTCTACTAACCAGGGACTCCGAGCTATGCAACACTTTAAATACCCCTGACCCGACTTGAACGGGTGCACACGGCTCCGGAGGCCGCTGCTCTATCCAACTGAGCTACAGGGGCAGGAACAATTCTATCAACAGATATCGCTTTTCAGTCATCCGATAAAAACGATCAGCGATTTTACTGACTTTTGCTACTTTACATCAATTAGTTATGGTATCTTTGACTCCAGTATTTAAACCTCCACTGGTGGAAAAAGAGGTGAGTAATCTTCCCACGAAATTATCCCCGATGGGCAGTAAGAATGTACTCTGATTTTCTGGGGGTAAAGAGAATGAGAAAGCCCGTAGATTATAACGTTACATTTCTCACCAAAGATTTGCCCTTATCCCATGGCTGCAACACATTCTTTCGATCTTCCGCGGTTGTGCACCATTAAACCAACAAAGATCTACCATCCAGGTCGGAATACCAGTCTACCGGAGTTTCTTTTTGTGTCTATCGGCTCTGAGTCTTTTCTTCCTCTTATGAGTCTTAATCTTGTGTCTTTTATGCTTCCTTCCACAGGGCATTATATCACCACCTATCCATTCAGCTTTAGTGTCAGTTTTTAACCAAGCGGGAGCTTGGTGATCAAAGCCTTGAACTCGTTGGAAGGTTTGAACACCGGAACTTTCCTGTCGGGAACCGGCACCTCTTCACCGGTTCTCGGGTTTCGGGCCTTGCGCGATTTCCTCTGCTTGATTTTGAAAGTTCCGAAACCTCTGATCTCGATGTTTTTGCCGTTCTCCAATGCCTGCTTGATCGCCTCCAGAAACTTATCCACCACCTCTGCCACATCGGTTCGGGTGAGCCCGGTCTTTTCAAAAACTGCTTCAACCAGATCCGCTTTGGTCATGCAGCACCTCCTCTGAATTTAACGATTTTGTATGTATGATTACCAATAAGTTTATTATTCATATTTTATCCGCAATGATTGCAATGTGTATGTCCGCAATGAGAGCAATTTGCTCCGGAGGAGGAAGAGACAAACTTACCCCCGGAGGAGAAACCGAAAACCGAGAACGATTTCTGGATCTGGCCTGAACCGCATTCCGGACATTCTGGTTTTTCGTTTCGCTGGCTCAACTGAAGGATCTCAAATTTAGTACTGCATAGATTGCAGACATATTCATACATGGGCATAAGTTCTCATTGATTGAGAAAAGAATATGGATCAACTCATTTGAATATATAATCCAGCCTCGGCATCCATTGCTTGCCTTCGCTCAGCTTCAATAGCTCATTCGCCTTTTGGGTTAACAAATCAAACCAGCTGATATTCCTTTTTATCTCCTTGACGGTTTTGGGAAATTCCCTGATCCCCACCATCTCGCCGGCGATCTTGATGGCATCCTGCAGGTCCCCCAGCTGGTCCACCAAGCCCAAATCTTTTGCCTGCCTTCCGGTAAAGATGCTTCCGTCGGCGATCTCTAACACCTTTTCCTTTTCCATTCTTCTGCTGGTAGACACCGCTTCCACAAATTGATCGTAAGTATCATCCACCACCGATTGCAAAGACTTCCTCTCTTTCTCGGTCATGGATCGAGCCCAGCTGCCCATGTCCTTGTTTTCCCCGCTTTTCACCACCTCATATTTGATCCCGATCTTTTTTAGCAGTTCCTCCGCTACCGGAAACTGGAAAATCACCCCGATGCTTCCGGTCAAGGTAGCGGGATTGGCAATGATGGTATCGGCGGCACAAGCCACATAATACCCGCCCGAAGCTCCGACGGTCCCCATAGAGGCTACCACTTTCTTGCCCTTTTCTCTTATTTTATTTATCTCCTCATAGATCTCCTGGGAGGAAGCAGCAGCACCCCCGGGGCTATCGATATGTATTACCACCGCCGGCACGGAGTTATCCTGGCCATATTTTCTCAGTTGCCTGATCACGTCGGTTGAATTATCTATCACCCCGTGAACTTCCACTATAGCCACTCTCTTCCCTCCACCGACCCACAGGGTAGAGTCCTCCCCCAGGAAACCTACGAAAGCGGTTAAGGTTAAAACCGAAATAATCAGGAAACTGATCACGATAACAACGGCTATGATCACGTCACTTCTTTTTGCCAATCCTTACTCCTCTAGGCTAAAATAAAATCAAACCCACCGAAGCTTACTTATTATGGAAAACAGAATCCAACTTTAGATTTATTGATTAAGTAATATCTTCAACCTGTCTCCAACCTGAAGATTCGTATGCGAACCCAGATCATTCCACAGCATTAGCTTCTCCAACATGATCCCGAATGCTTTGGCTATATCCCACAGTGTATCCCCCCTCTTAACCACATAGGTGATCCATTCCCCGGACAAACTCATCTTATCGATTTTGCTATTCTCCATGGGTATATTTAGTTTCTGCCCGGCTCGCAGACGATCTGCATTTGCTAAAGCGTTGGTTTTCTTGATCTCTGTTGTGCTGGCTTGGAATCTCTGAGCCAATTCCGTCAAGGTATCACCCGCCTTGACCGTGTAACTTTGCATACTGATATCCGAGGATACCGGTATTAAAAGATGCTGTCCTACCTTTAAAAGATGAGCGCTGGAAAGATTATTGATGGACATTATGGAGGATATGGAAACCCCGTACTTTTCTGCCACCCCACCCAACGTCTCCCCTCTTTTCACAATATGATCCTTCAGAAGTCCGGAAGATTCGGAATCACCCCCGGAAGCTAGCGTGAGTGATTGACCTTTTCTGATATAATCGGAATTCTTCAAACCATTCAATCGCTTTATCTCCCGGGTGGTGGTATTGAATTTCACGGCTAATTTAGAAAGGGTATCTCCTTTCTTTACCGTATATTTAAACTTCCCACTGCTTTTTTTCTCAGCTTTATTTGTGCTAGTTTTGACGTTACGTTCTGCAACGCTTCCATTGGCAGGAATTACCAGATGTTGTCCCACGCTTAGGCGGTTTGAATTGGTCAATCCGTTCACCTCCTGAATAACGGAGACTGGGACGCCATACTTACAAGAAAGATAGGATAGCGTCTGTCCTTTTGAAACCTCATGTTCGACGAACAATCCGCTTGCTTGGGCATCATAATTCTCGAATGCCTGACTGAATGTCTCCTTGGTCCCCATGGGTATGCGGAGGTTATATCCCCGGACGTTTGGAGGAGTAACTCCCCTCAGAAGTTCGGGATTCAGCTCAAAGATCACCTCGGGTGAAGTTCCTAATGCTCTGGCAACCTTTTTTAAATCCAGCGGTTGATTGATCTTAACTTCTTCAAATTGCAGCGGTTCGTCATACTCGATGTCAAATCCATATCTTTCAGGATCCTTGGCTATGACGGTGGCAGCCATGAACAGAGGAACATAATCCATGGTCTGTTTTTTCATCTTCAGCTTCCAAAAGTCATTGGTTTTATGTTTCTTTATGGCTTTCCCCACGTTCCCCTCACCTCCGTTATAACCGGCTAAAGCTAAAGGCCAGGAATTGAACATGGAGTAAAGAGTTTTCAGATAATCGCAGGCAGCATAAGTGGATTTAACGAAATCCCTCCTTTCATCGTACCACCAGCACCTTTTCAGTCCGTAAATCTTCCCAGTTCCAGCGATAAACTGCCAGGGTCCCAGCGCTCGTGCCCAGGAATATGCCTTGGGATTAAACCCGCTTTCTACCAAACACAGCCAGACTATATCTTCGGGTAACCCTTTTTCCCTGATTATCTTCTGCATCAGATCCTTGTACTTTCCAGATCTCTTCATGTAGTTTTGAAAGGCTTTTCTTGCTGCCGTCTGAAAGTAGATTATGGCATTCTCCACCCTTTCATTCCATTCGATGGGAATATCATATGTGACCTCCCGGGGAGGAAGAACGATTTCCTCTTTTACTGCTTTTTGCAGACCTTTGAAATTCTCTATGCTCTCGAATCTCTCCAAAAACGCAGAAATAGAGCTTTCATCATTAACCACTCCCAAACTAAGGAGAGTGATCTTATAATCTTCCGCTATTTCATTAAGCAGGGTTTGGAATCTTTTTTCTCTTCCCGAATCTTCCTCATCCAAGTCCAAGTTAGCCAAAAGTTCCAGAGCTTGTTCAAAGTAGTCCTGAGCCTCCAGCCACTTCCCTTCCTGATTGGCGGATACGCCCAAAGCATAATTCTGTTCCACCTCTTCGAACTCATCTTTCGGTACGATCTCGGAACTTCGATCAACATAGTTGATTACATCGGTTGTGTCAGATACTTGAGCTGATCCTACAGAAGTTGAAATGGCTGAACTATCTTTAGCCTGGCTAGATTGTGAAGATACCGTTTCACCTGCCCGCGGTCTGTTATCCACCCCCTGACGAATTAAGGTGCTGGAACAGCCCCCTAAGATCAATGTCGAGATCAGCAAAAACCCTATTGAATTTCCTATCTTCATTTCCGCCTCCTGGTTTGATCAACCGCCAAGATCCGGTAAACCGAATCGCTTTTTTCTCTTCTGAACGAACAGATTTATAACTCGTTGCTATATAACATATTTATAAAATCCTGTCAAGCTTTTTTTACGTTCCCATAAAAAAAGGATGCAATAGTCCATTTTTAAATCCTTAGATTTTATCCCATCGGTCTATCTATCGATTATATATATGGGTGATTCTAGTTTCGGTATAGAAGGTCTAATATCTTTCCGATCAAATTCTTATCCGTTGCATCAAGCCAAGTGATTTCCTTATCCTTTCTAAACCAGGTCATCTGTCTTTTGGCATAATGCCTGGTATTGGTCTTAATCTTTTCGATAGCACCTTTGAAATCCAGATCCCCATTTAAATATAAAATCATTTCTCGGTAGCCTACGGTTTTGAAAGCTTTCAATTCCAAGACATCCCAAATCTCCTTAAGGTTTTTCACCTCCTCTAGAAGTCCTTGTTCTACCATCTCCTCAACCCTCTGGTTAATCCTTTCGTAAAGCACTCTCATATCCAAGCTTAAACCGATTTTAATAAAACTTGTGGGATAGGGCTCATATTGCCCTTCCTGTTGACAATCGGTTATCGGTTTTCCGGTTAGCTCATATATCTCCAATGCTCTGACTATCCTTACCAAATCGTGAGGATGGATTCTCTCTGCCGCTTGCGGATCTATCTTCTTGAGTCGATCAAATAGACTGATCTCTCCTGATGTTTGAGCTTCCCGTTTCAGTCTCTCACGTATACCCTGGTCCGCCGGTGGACCTTGAAAGAATCCTTTAATCAGCGCTTTTAGATAAAGCCCCGACCCTCCTACCGCAATAGGCTGTTTACCTTTTTCAAATATCTGGGTAATGATCTCTCTGGCTTTTTTGCTGTAATCAGCTGCGGAGAATTTTTGATCGGGCGGTATCACGTCGATCAGATGATGATGTATTTTCTCTCTCTCCTCCTTTGTTGGTTTAGCCGTTCCGATGTCCATGAATTGGTATATCTGCCTGGAATCAAAAGAGATTATTTCACCTTTCAGTATATCGGCAAGTTTAAGCGAGACTTGAGTTTTACCCACACAAGTTGGACCTAGTATGACCAGCACTTTGTTCAATATTCAATTCCCCGGTTTGTCTGCTTTTTTTGGGAGGTAGAATCTAATTTCGACCGAACTTCTTATTCAGCTCATCTAAGGTAAGCTTGATAATGGTAGGACGTCCGTGCGGACAACTGTAAGGCTCCTCGGTGGTAAATATTTTACGCACCAGGTTTTCCATCTCCTCCTGGTTCAATCTCTCCCCCGCTTTAATGGCAGCATGGCAGGCAAATGATTTGGCCAACGCTTTCACTTTATCCTTTTCGATTTTTTCCTCCATTTCCAATTGAAACAAAACCTCTTTAAGGAAGATCTCCCCGCTTTTATTTCTGGCTCCGGGGGGAACGGCAGTTACCAAAACCGTTCTACCCCCGAAATTCTTGATCTCAAATCCCAATCTCCGGATTAATTCTTCATGTTCATCCAAAAGGTGAAGCTCCCCCGGAGTCAAATCGGTTACTGCCGGAAAAAGAACCTGCTGCGAGGTAGCAGGTTTTTGGGTCATATTCCTCAAAGCCTCTTCGTATAAAATCCGCTCGTGTGCCGCATGCTGGTCCAAAACCAGGAGATTATCCTTCAATTGCGATAAAATATAAGTGTCAGCAAATTGCCAGAAATTGCTTTTTACTCCTTCAGTCGACAGTTCGTGGGGAGTTGCATTTCTGTTTATCTCGGAATCGGCTCCTGTCCCTCCAGGCTCCTTCTTCCCGATAATCGCAGCGAACAAGCTTTTTTGATCCGATTCCTCCACCGCTCTTTTTTCCATCTCCTTACCTTTAATAAGCCCAAGACCCTGAGGTGGTTCTCCTTTTAAGGGCTCCTCCGTTCTTTTCGATGAAACCCCGGTTTGTTGGGATGACCGGGAAAGGGGAATACCCATTGCTTTATCCTTTACTTCAATCTCAGGTATGGTTAACGGGGATGTCAGAGATTCTTTTATTCTGGCATAAACCAGGTCATGCACCTCTTTCTCGTTGGCGAATCTAACCTCGCTTTTGGACGGATGCACGTTCACGTCAACTGATCCGGGATCGATCCGGATGAAGATCACCGCAAGTGGATATTTGCCCCTGGGGAGAAGATCTCCGTATCCGCTTTGAACCGCATGATAAAGCGACCTGGAGGTAATGGGCCGGCGATTGACAAAAACATAAAGCTTTGCCCGGTGGGATGGAGCTATCTCCGGTTTGCCCAGAAAACCGGAGATTACAATTTTATCCTCTCCCTCCCTTATCTTTACCATTCTCTCTTTCTGGTCTTTTCCGAAAACGTCCCATATCCTTTCATCGGTCGAGTCTACGGCGGGAAAAGCGAAGAGCTCTCTTCCGTCACTATCCAGCTTGAAGCTGATCTCCGGATAGGCTATGGAGAATTTGGTTAAAAGGTCAATTATATGTCTGGTCTCGGTCAGCATGGTTTTCAAAAACTTGCGTCTGGCGGGCACGTTATAGAATAGCTCTCTAACCACCAGCGACGTCCCCAAAGGTGAACCGGTAGGTTTCTTCTCCTGAATGATTCCGCCTTCCATCTTGATATCTGTTCCGCTTGAGTCCTCTCTGGTTCGGGTGAGCATCTCCAGATAGGAGACTGAAGCGATGGAAGGCATGGCTTCACCCCGAAATCCCAGGCTGGATATTCGGAAAAGATCATCCAGTGCCTTTATTTTGCTGGTGGCATGCCTTTGGAATGCCAGCTCTGCATTCCTCTCGTTCATCCCTACCCCATCGTCCGTAACCCGGATGAACTTCACCCCGCCATTTTTTATCTCCACGCTTATATTTTTTGCCCCGGCATCGATGGAATTCTCCACCAGCTCCTTGACCACCGAGGCGGGACGCTCTACCACTTCCCCTGCAGCAATTTTATCCACTAACTCTTCAGGTAGTAGGATGATATTGTTTTGCATGTCGATCTATCTTTCCCCTGCTTTCCCTCTTTTAACAAATGTGAAGTGGGAGATCAAGGGGAGAGGTTTTTTAAATTCTTTTATCAAGCAGTCAGCCGAGAGCCCGAGCTAAAACCTTCCCCCTCACCCTATCCCTGCGAAGCAGGTCTACGCATCTCCCCCGTGGGGGAGAGGGGATTCGTTAGTCATCTTTCGTCAGTCAACATTACTGTTATTTTTCCTTCTTCCATTTTCCTTTGTTTTTCCCATCATCCTTAATTGGTTATTTCTTAATTGCGGTTGTATCTTTACTCAGCAATTCCTCCACTCTCTTAATATTCTCCGCCACTCGCGCCGCTTCGGTCTCTTTTCCCAAATTCTGAAACATCTTCAGGGACTGATTCAACATCTCCATCCCTTTCTTGGCCTCACCCTGGCTAACGTATATAAATGCGATATTGCTACGGGTGGAAGCTTCGCCGTACCGGTCTTTGGCAGCTCGAGTCATCTCCAAAGCTTGTTGGTAGCTCGCTAAGGCATCCTTGAAATTACCCTGGCTTCTTAAAACCTGCCCCATGAAATTGAGCTGTCTGGCCTCGCTGCTTATATCGCTTAACTCGTGATAGATTTTTGCTGCTCCTTGGTAGGCTTGCAGAGCGCTGTCAAACTCACCCTTGACTTTGTACAACTGACCGATCATCTGCAGTTCGTCAGCCTCCCCCTGTTTATTCCCCATCTCGCCATAGATGATCAGAGTCTGGTTCAACTCACCTATGGCACCGTCCGCATCTTTTTGCTTTTGATACAATCTCGACAGGCTGATATGGGCTGCTGCTTCCCCTTGTTTGAAACCGATCTTCCGGTTGATTTTGACCGAGCTTTTGTATTTATCCCTGGCTTCATCTAAGTCCCCTTTCAACTCATACACCCAGCCTATGGTCAGCAGATCCTGGGCTTCGCCTTCTCGATAACGGGTTTTCTTGTCGATCTCCAAACCTTGTTGGTAGTAATCCAAGGCTTTATCTAGTGATCCCTGATTCTGATACACCAACCCCATGTTGCTGAACTGATTTGCCTCCCCCTCGACAAATCCGATTTTTCTGCTGACATTCAAAGCTTCCTGATAATAGAAAAGCGAACTATCGTAGTTTTGTTTAACCTGATAAATCCAGCCCAGATTGTTCAGCTGGTTTATCTCACCCAAAGGATAATTGACCTCCTTAAATGACCTCAAAGACTCCCCATGAATCTGCAGTGCCTGGTCGTAGTTTTGGATAGATTGAAGCATCATCCCCAGACTGCTCAGTTGTATCGCTTCTTCCTTTTTGTTCCCCAGCTTTTTCTGTAGATAAAGAGCAGTCTGGTGAAGGTTTTGGGCTGTATCCAAACTACCTTTATTCTGATAGATCAAACCCAGGTTCCCCCACACTGCTGCTTGAGCTTCCTCCTCTTTGTTCCTCTCGGCAAATACCAAAGCTCTTCGATATTGCGCCTCCGCCTCCGGAATGTTTCCCAGTAAAAAGTAACAATTGCCATTCAGGAGCAAAAGTGCCACCCGTTCCTTGTCCTCTGTCCTCATCTGCAAGCATACGTTGAAATCCGAAATCGCTGCCGGGTATTTACCCAATTGGTAAGAAGCGAATGCTTTTTCGAAACAATCTCTCAATGGGATGTTTTGAGTCTGCGGAAGCCCATCCAGATAATCGGACAGATCAGAAGAGACCCTCTCAAATTCCCTGACCATCACCATCTCTGCTTTTGAGGGTCCAGAAATGAAACTAGATAAGATTAGGTAAATAACGACTATCCCCAATACACCCCCACCCAATATCACAAATATACTGTTTTGTTTTTTGTTAAGAAAACCCGGGAACTTAACCCTCTTCTTAGTGTTGGACATAATATCTCCTTTTGGGTCCTACCAGGATATAGATAAATGTAAGCGTAAAAGTGACGGTCCATCTTTCCCTTAGCCATTTTAAGTAAAGCTGAACCAGGGAAAATCGTCAGCTGCTTGATCTTTTTTTACTCCACCTTTCTTTTCAGTTGGCTTAGTTTATTTATCGCTTCTATCGGTGTGATTTTGTCTAAATCCAGTTTTTTCAACTCCTCCGATATTTGATGTTCCGACGGCGAAAAAATACTCAATTGATAAGAAGCCGGCTTTGGTTTGACTTGAGGTAGTTTTTGATAAGATGTTTCACCTTTTTCCAGCTCACCCAGAATCTCTCTGGATCTGTCCAGAACCTTTCTGGGTATTCCGGCTAACCGGGCCACCTGAATTCCATAGCTGTCATCGCATCCCCCCGGGACTATCTTTCTTAAGAATATTATCTCCTCCCCCCACTCCTTTACAGCCACGTTGTAATTTTTTACCCGGGGGAGGGATTGAGCCAACTCGGTTAGCTCGTGATAATGTGTGGCGAATAAGGTCTTGGCTGCTATCGGTGGGTGGTTATGAATATGTTCCGTAACCGCCCAGGCAATGGAAAGACCGTCAAATGTGGAAGTCCCTCGCCCCACTTCATCTAATAGAATCAAGCTCTTTGGGGTGGCATTATTCAGGATGTTTGCCGTCTCTATCATCTCCACCAGAAAAGTGCTTTGCCCCGAAGTCAAATAATCGGTGGCACCCACCCGGGTGAAAATCCTATCTACCACTCCGATCTTGGCATTTTTGGCTGGAACATATGAACCCATCTGCGCCAGGAGCACGATTAAACCTACCTGTCTCAAATATGTCGATTTACCCGCCATATTGGGTCCGGTTATTATATGGATCTGCTCATTCCTTAAGTCCAACCCGGTGGAGTTGGATACGAAACTGCCCGGATCCAGAATATTCTCAATGACCGGATGCCTCCCTTCCTGAATTACGATTTCATCCTCTGAGTCCACTTTCGGACTAGTATAATTGTGTTTTTCCGCCACTTCGGATAAGCCCGATAAAACGTCCAATACTGCTATCAATTCTGCAGTTTTCTGAACTTTAGAGGTTTCCTCAGCCACCTTCGATCTTAATTGCAGGAACAATTCGTATTCCAGTTTGAAGATTTTTTCTTCCGCTCCCAGGATGAGGTCCTCCTTTTCCTTCAACTCGGTGGTGATGAATCTTTCGGCATTCACCATGGTTTGTCTCCTGATA
>JBDROD010000181.1:0-20030 GCA_043810415.1 Candidatus Zixiibacteriota bacterium
TTAAACAGCATACGGAACTTAATTATCCAAAGAGCCATCAATTTTTTATATATGTTTCTATTACAATTCTATTTCTTTTTATTTGGATAGTGGTAATATATACCATCTCGACATGCAGTCAACATGTGAATCTCTCAGCAATATAGATCAGGGGTATAGAGTTATTAATCTTTAAAATAATTTTTCTTAAGAACGTGATTACATAATGGACGAGCAACTCGAATTTTTGAAATTGATAGCATCCCGGCTTGATTCCGTAGGCATGCCTTATATGATGACCGGCTCAATGGCTATGGCGGTATATTCTGTGCCTCGAATGACCCGGGATATCGATCTGGTGGTTGAGGTCAAGCCAGACGATGTCGATAAAATAGTCGGTCTTTTCTCCGGGGATTGTTACATTGATCGGGACAGCGTCAGACAGGCGGTCGGTTCGCATACGATGTTCAACGTCATCCATAACGAGTGGGTGATCAAAGCCGACTTTATCGTAAGAAAGGACGAAGAATACCGTAAAGAGGAATTCTCCCGCAGACAAAAAGTAACCATCGGTGATGCAAATATATTCGTTGTTTCGCCCGAAGACCTTATATTATCGAAGCTGGTCTGGGGAAAAGATTCACAATCGGAGCTCCAGCTTCGCGACGTTCGTCAGATAATATCTGCGGTTTCGGAACTCGATTGGAAATATATGAAAAAGTGGGCTGCTATTCTTGGAATTAATACTCTTCTGAAAAAGGCAAAAGAGAATGAATGACACGCAACCGAAAACAAAACAATATTACAAAGAAATGTTGCTGTCCAAAACTCCCCTGGAGCGTTTGCAAATGACAAGCAGAATGTTCGATTCGGGGAGAAAACTTGTGATAGCGGGAATTCTCAAGGAAAACCCACACTTAAATCCGTCTCAATTGCGTGCCCGGCTTTTCTGGCGTTTGTATGGAGGTGATTTTACGTCTACCGATACAGCGAGGATCGTCAAAAATATCCCCAACATGCAACTGGATGTGAATTAATAAATCGAACAGACACACAATATATATCTTTCCTTTCTTGGTAACGGATGCCTCATCTGTCATCATTTTATTAAACGTCTCTTTCTGCAAGTTAGTCACCCACCGCTCAGCCGGGCTCGTCCGATCGCTAGACACTAAGATATATTGAAAACAGAAGAATTGATGCCGAAGGCATCGCACGTTTATTGGATTTGATTCCTTCTTTTCACCTACGACCCCTCCGGGGTCGCACAAAATCGAATGGAATATAGAAAACTAAAAACTTTGAATCCCTATCGGGATTCCTAGGGCTTTGTAACATAAATTCATTCACTTTAGAATAGGGTAATCTATGGCTCTATTCCCTCACCATCCTGAATAAGTCGATCTGGGGGCTAAAGCCCATAGGGGTGTGGAGGGAGTTCAATTCATTCCACGACCTAAAGGTCGTGGCAATAAATTGTGACAACTACCATATCCTATACTTATGTTACAGTCCACTAGGCACGTAGGTCAAGTGCCCCCAGGCACCTGACATACTGAAGGAATAGTGTATCGGTTTAGGCCTCGGCCACGTATCGGTTTCTTCTTCGGTTTTAAAAACGATAATCGATAAACGCTTAACGATAAACGATACGTAACCGTAACCGCAACCTTTTATATCGAGGAATTTTCGGATTGGTTACAGAATTATACTCTTCCGAATCTTCTTTCCCGATTCTGGTAATCCCAGATAGCTTCGTAAAAATCCTTGGCAGTGAAATTGGGCCAGAGAACGTCGGTAATGTATAATTCAGTATAGGAGGTCTGCCACAAAAGGAAATTGGAGATTCGCTTTTCTCCGGAAGTGCGGATGAGCAGGTCGGGGTCGGGGAGACCGTTGGTGTAAAGATATTTGGCAAAATTCTCCTCGTTGAGGTCGTTGATATCCAGCTTCCCTTCCTTTACTTCCTGGGCGATTTGCTTAACCGCATCCAGAATTTCCGTTCTCCCCCCGTAATTCAAGGCGAGATTCAGGATCAAGCCGGTGTTGTCCTTGGTCTGTTCCCTGGCTTTTTCCAGTATGTCCCGCCTTTGCGGAGAAAGCTCCTCGATCCTTCCGGTGGTGATCAGCTTCACGTTGTTCTGGTCCAACTCGTTGATCTCTCTCTTGGTGGTCTCGTACAGGAGCTTCATGATGGCGGAAACTTCTTGCCTGGGTCTTTTCCAGTTTTCTTGGGAAAAAGTAAAGAGGGTCAATATGGATATGCCTAATTCACCTGCAGCTTCCACCACCCTTTTTACCGCCTTGACCCCGGCCTTATGGCCGGCAATCCGGGGCAGCCCCCGCCTTTTAGCCCATCTTCCGTTGCCATCCATGATTATGGCAATGTGCACCGGAAGATTCCCCTTTTTCAAGATAGCTGTTTTTAGCTTCCCTGTATCTTTGGACAATTAATACCACCTACCCTTATCGGATGGGTATGTACTATGAGGAACAATCTTAACGTTAGAGGCGCAAAAGATTATGGCAGGAATCAAATCTCCATGATCTCTTTTTCTTTTTTGTTCAAAATTTCTTCTATCTTTTCTATGTACTCCTCGGTAATCTTCTGCACGTGATCGTGACCTTTGCGGGAATCATCCTCCGAGATCGCTTTTTCCTTCTCCGCTTTTTTCAAAGCCTCGTTGGAATCCCGCCGGATGTTTCTTAACGCCACCTTGGCATCTTCCGATAACTTTTTAACCAGTTTGACCAGATCCTTGCGTCTCTCCTCGGTTAGGGTAGGGATGGGCAGACGGATCACATTGGCATCGCTTTGCGGATTTAATCCCAAATCCGACTTTTGAATGGCTTTAACTATCTCCGGAATTAGCTTCTTCTCCCAGGGCTGTATGACGATCAACCGGGGATCGGGAACACCCAGGTTGGCAACTTGAGCCAGCGGGGTAAGAGTGCCGTAATAATCCACCTTGATCCCATCCAAAAGTGAGGTGGTGGCTTTGCCGGTGCGGATGGAGGCGAACTCCTTTTTGATCGCCTCTATCCCTTTTTTCATTCTCTCTTCCGTCTCGGTATAAATCTTTTTTAGTTCCATATCTTCCGTCCTTTGCTATTCTGATTTATTAAAACCTTTATTTCGAATTATCCGAGCAATGGTAAACTGCAAATCGATCTGGAAATCGCATTAGTTCCTTTATCCGGAAACTTTGGTTCCGATCTTCTCCCCCAGAAGAGCCTTTTTGAGATTCCCGTCTTTTTGAATATTGAATACCAGTATAGGTAGATTGTTCTCCATGCAGAGCGAAATAGCGGTCAGATCCATCACCTTGAGCTTCCGGTTCAATACTTCAAGGTAAGAAAGCTGATCAAACATTTTGGCAGCCGGATGCTTTACCGGATCGGCGTCATATATGCCATCCACCTTGGTCCCTTTCATCAATACGTCCGCCTCCATCTCGGTGGCTCTTAACGCTGCAGTGGTATCGGTGGTGAAATAGGCATTGCCGGTTCCGCCGGCAAGAATGACCACCTTTCCCGCTTCCAGGTGGTTCACCGCATCCCTTTTGACGTATGGTTCGGTCAAGGTGATGACGTTTATGGCGCTCATCACCGGAGCCGACATGCCCAGATTTTCCAAACCGTCCTGAAGAGCTAAAGCGTTTATGATGGTGGCCAGCATCCCCATGTGATCGGCGGACACCCGGTCTATCGTTCCCAGCTTGGTCAGCTGTCCCCGTATAATGTTCCCCCCTCCCACCACGGCGGCCAGCTCCACCCCCAGCTCTTTGGCAGATTGAATCTGTCTGGAAATATAGGTGATCGCTTCCGGATCTATGATCCCTTCCCTCTGATTTCCGGCAAATACCTCCCCCGACAATTTCAGAAGGATTCTTTTGTAAATGGGCTTTTCCACGGCAGTAAAACCGTTAGTTATGTGTTCTTGAATTTCCTTAATCTGAAGAGTGGTAGAGGTGATTTCCCGCCTTATGAGGTTCCACTTGACCTATAGCCCCGAATCAATTGAATAACGGGATGACTCACCTGTATTAATCCTGCTGTAGTCAACTAATGGGAGACGATCTCAGTGCAGCCAGTTTCGTCCCCCAATCTGAACCGGACAAACTCTCCCACGGTTATCTCTTCACCCAGATTCTTTTGGGTTTCATTAATTCTATCTTTTACCGAACGGTCCTGATCTTTCACGTAAGGTTGTTCCAGAAGGCAGATTTCCTGGAAATACTTCTCCAGTTTACCCTGCACTATTTTATCCAGAATCTTTTCCGGTTTTCCTTCGTTTTTGGCCTGAGTCCTATAGATATCCTTTTCCTTTTCGAGTATCTCCTGATCCAACTTATCCCGGGTAATCACCAGGGGATTGGTAGCAGCTATCTGCATGGAGATATCCTTGGCTAAAGTTCCGAATTCCGGGTTTTGGGCTACCGCATCGGTCTGACATTTCAGTTCAACCAAAACGCCCAATTTATCTCCCGGATGAATGTAGCTTTGGATTAATCCCCGGGTCTGTTCGTTGAGCTCAAGGAGGGCAAATCGCTTGGCAGTGATGTTCTCGCCCAGCTTAGCGATGACTTGATCCATTTTCTCCTTCAACGAATCGATCACCTGATTTATATCCTGGGGGCGATTTTGGATGATCCAACCGGCTATCTCCCTGGTTAATTGCTTGAAATCCTCGGTCCGGGCTACGAAATCGGTTTCACAGTTAAGCTCCAACAGCAATCCCAATCTATCTTGGTTTTGAATGTGAGAATAAATCAAACCGTCCTTGGCCACCCGGGAAGCCTTCTGCGTAGCTTTGGCTATTCCCTGTTCCCGCAGATAGTCGGCGGCTTTTTGCATGTTACCGTCGGATTTCTGCAACGCTTTTTTACAATCCATCATCCCGGCGCCTGTTTGTTCTCTCAATTGTTTGACCTGGTCAGCTGTGATGTTCATTAAAATAATCCTCCCAAAACATGATCTTCTATACTGTAGTTATATAACAGTTCACACTTTCTCTTTGATCTCCTGTTTTTCCTCTTTTAGTTTCTGAGCTTCCAACGCTGCTTCTGCTATCTGGTGGGTGATGATCCGGATGGATTTGATGGCATCGTCATTAGCGGCTATGGGAAAATCGATCGGGTCCGGATCGGAATTGGTGTCGAGGATGGAAATTATGGGTATGCCCAGCTTCTTGGCTTCGGCTACGGCGATTCTCTCTTTTTTGGCATCCACCGCAAAAAGTAAAGCCGGCAGTCGGTTCATCTCCTTGATCCCGCCTAAAAACTTCTCCAGCTTACCCATCTCCTTTTCCAGTTTCAGCACCTCTTTCTTGGTTAGTTTGGTAAAGGTGCCGTCATCCCGCATGCTCTCCAGATCCTTGAGCCGTTTTATATTCTGCCGGATGGTTTGAAAGTTGGTCATCATCCCCCCCAGCCATCTTTCGGTTACATAGTAGGCGCCGCATCTTATCGCTTGCTCTTTGACCACCTCTTGAGCCTGTTTTTTTGTACCCACGAACAAGAGGCTCTTGTTCTCGCCTACCACCTCTTTGATTTTCTGGCAAGCCATTTCCAAGCAAGCAAGGGTTTTTTGCAGATCGATAATGTAGATGCCATTCCGGGAAGTGAAGATGAATTTTTTCATTTTGGGATTCCATCTTTTGGTCTGGTGCCCAAAATGAACCCCCGCCTCCAGCAGATCTTTGATGGTGATGTTCATGTATCTCCTTTTGGTTTTGCCTCCACCGGCGTCGTCTCCCGGGGCGCTGCTAACGATTATCAGCAGACCCGCCCTTTAGGATCAGCCGGTGTGCGTATTTAATGGTTTACCTTATCTCTTGGAATACTGGAATCTCTTCCGAGCCTTGATCTGTCCGTACTTCTTTCTTTCTACCATGCGCGGGTCCCGGGAAAGAAGCCCGGCTTTTTTCAAGGATTTCCGGTATTCCTCATTCATCTTGACCAGAGCCCTGGCTACGGCTAAGCGTATCGCCCCGGCCTGACCGGTAAGACCACCGCCGCGTGCCGAGCAGATTAAATCCACTTTTCCCGTCATTCCGGTTATTTCCAAAGGCTTTTGCACCAGGACCATCAGATCTTCTTTGGTTAGATACTTATTCATCGGTTTGCCGTTTACCAGCATTTTACCCGCCCCCGTCATCAGCCTGACCATGGCTACCGACGTCTTTCTCCTTCCAGTGGCTTGATATGCTTCTGTTGCCAAATTATCCTCCTCTAAAGTGTTTTTCCCTTTATATTCTATAAGTTCTCTTATTAATGTGTACCAATGATTCAGTAATCTGTTATCATATATTTATTGGCTCCGGCATCTGGGCTTGATGTGGATGCTCTTTGCCCTGGTAGACGAAAAGCTTGGAAAACATCTTCCGTCCCAGTCTGTTCTTGGGGAGCATACCCCAAACCGCATCCCGGAAAAGCTCTTCCGGTTTCTGTTTAAGGTATTTAGAGAATACCGTAGATTTTAGACCACCCGGATAACCGCTGTAGCGGTAATAGGTCTTTATATTTTCTTTCTTTCCCGAAAGGATCACCTTCTCTGCATTTATCACTATCACGAAATCACCCACATCCAGATGGGGGGTAAAGTAGGGCTTACCTTTTCCGATAAGCAGTCCGGCTGTTCTGGTTGCCACTCTTCCCAGTATCTTGTTCCTAACATCGATTATGAACCATTTTCTTTCTATCTCGGTAATGCTGGGTGTATAGGTTTTCATTTAATTCTCCTTTCCACAAATTTTCTATTATAACACATAAAATCATTCTGTCAAGCAAAAACTATACACTTTTATCGGGTGTATGGTTTTCCTGGTTTATTCTTTAAGTTAAGTCGACCTATACCAATGTCTTTACCGACCACCATTAAAGTTTTCCGATTCGGTCAATAAACAGCTGATGCCAGAGCTCAAAGGTCAAAAGTGCCCCTATTCTCGTCGAAAGATTTTGTCTGCCGGAGAGATGTTGCTCCAACATCTGTTTAACATAATCGGGATTAAAATACCCCCGGCTTAGAAATCTTTCATTTAAAAGAATTGAAATCAAAAAGTCTTTGAGATCATACCGCATCCAGTCATCATAATCTGAATATCTAAGTTTGTCCGCTTTAGAAATAGATATCTTTGATTTTAATCTATCTTTCATCTTTCTAAGCAGAATTCGGTTAATGCCTGAACTCACCGGTAAATCAGTTCTTTGATACGCAATTGCACCCAGAGGTGGGAACTTTTCGGTCAATAGACGGCGATAGAAAACTGCCAGCACCTTTTCTCTCGGTGGTATGGTAGATACAAAATCCACCAGATCATAGTCACAGAAGGGGACTCTATATTCCACTAGATTATTATCCTGTAGAAGACCATATAGGAACGACTTGGGAGCTTGTTGGCTGAACTTGAAATGATAAAATTTTTGGAATGGAGAATCAGCCGGGGAGTCATTGATCAATTTTATGAACGATTGATAAGCAGAATCCCCAATCTGCGAATGATATTCTTTTTGAAAAAGCTGATTTTGTTCAGATAGGGGAAAAGGATGATTCGTTTTGCGAAAAAACCAATCAACCCAATGAATTGAGTTCTGACGGAACAGAAGTTTTGCAGTGGGCAGAGATAAAAATCCAAATAGCTCGCCTCCCCCGAATCCATTCAGCACTATCTGGGCATTCTTTCGAATTTCCGGTGTAAACTCTATACCATGAAAGTTCACGCAATTGCTCATCCCCTCTGTTAACCAAACTCCCTTCTTGGCCCACTTTATCAGATAATCCGGTGAAAGCTCAAAGAAGCGATTATCCACCCCGCAGGCGTCAGCAATGGTTTTTGCCAGCTTCTGGTCCGGGCACTCCGGAATGCCAAAGGTAAAGGTGGGGATTTTATATCCCAGTTGAGCGACAGCTCCTATGATCGTTCTGGAATCCAACCCCCCGCTTAAAGACAAAATCTTAGGGATTTCATCTTCGATTTGACGCTTGACCGCTTGCTTTACCAGGAAATGTGCTCGATCCAAAGCTTCCTTTCTGTTAAAACCCTTTTGGGATTCTTGTAAGCTCAATGTCCAGTATGTCTCCTGGTTGACTTTCTTGTTTTCGAATGTGAGAATGGAAGCCGGTTCTAATGTCTTTATCTGACTTAACAGGGTTCTGTCTTCCATAATGAAATTCAAACCGAAAAATTGAGCCATCCCCTCCAGATCGATTTCCTTTTTTACCTCAGGATTGCTTAGAATCGATTTCATCTCTGAAGCAAATATGAAGATATTATCTTGCCAGCAATAATACAGAGGTCTCAAACCAAACCTATCGTTGGCAATCGTCAATCGTTTTTTACCAAAATTCCACAAGGCTAAAATAAAGGAGCCATTGAGATCTTTGACGATCTCTACCCCTTTCTTCTCTATCAGCTCTAAAATGATCGCAGGTGGAGAATCCATGGTGACGCGATCCGTTTGGCTCAAACTCTTAGCAAGCTTACACCGATAATCATAAACCTCTCCATACATCACCAGACACATTGACTGATCTTGATTAAAGACCGGCTGCGGATGCGGGTCGATTATCCCAGGCGTGGCTTTTCCCAGAGCAATTGGTGGCCGGTAAAATCTTGCAACCTTATACCACGGCTCATGCTGCATTAAACACAACATGTGGTCTAGTTTTTCCTTCGATTCCGTTTTCCCTTCGAGATCAACGATTCCGGCAATTCCAGGCAAATTGCTACCTCATCACACTGTTGGTTAGCGGTTCAACTAAAATATCATAAGAAAAAACACCAGCGTCTAAACAAATTCAGATGCTGATGTTTTCGAGTTGGTAATACCTGTATTCGTTAAATATGAGTCACCAAAAGATTCCTTCGTTCCATCTAATCGGATGGTGTTTCTCCCACATCCGGAACAGGGGGGAGGGTATCATTTTCCATGGTACTTAGCATATATTGGGCGTCGTCCACCAGATCACAATGGGGATATTTTTCAATAACTATCTTGTAATTAACTTTCGCTTTTGGGTAATCTTTTAAATTCTCCGAATAAACAAAGGCAATTAGAAATTGTGCCTTATAAGCTCGCGGACTCTCTGGATAGAGCTTCAATAAGCCCTCGTAGGTTTTTATGGCAGACTGAAAATCGCCTTTCTCTGAAAAATTTTGAGCGTCCGTATAAAGCGTTTGTTCGGTTTTGAGGTTTTTTGAACTGGAGGAACAGGAGAAGATTAAAACTCCAATCGTCAAAGTCATCATGAAGTATAGGGTGCTCTTCAATTTCTTGTACCTCCTTCTTGTTACTTTCCCAAACCATTAATCATTTTACTATTCATTATACGAGTCCGCTTTCAGCTAATTGGAAAAGAAATAATCTTATTTTAAAATCTGCATCCAGTTCAAATCGGGGGGAGAGACTCATTCATGGGAATTCTAAATTCCCTTATATAAACACTATTTTATCGTCCTTCACATCCACCTTTATCTGGGGGTTGCTATTGCTTTGTGCCAACTCTTGCGCATACTGGAGAGCATCCTGGGAGCGCTCAGTGTATCTTTCCATTCTGACCATGATAGATTAAACTCATGACCTCACCTCTTAGTATCCTTTTTCTCCTTCTTTAGAGAGAGGACAGGGGGAAAGGTATAAAAATCATAATAATATTACCAAATAAAGCTTTCAATGAGTGTTTCATACCACCCAAATTTGATCGATGTATATTATCGGAGTTTATGTGAAATGATCAGTGAACTATTTTCGTAATGAAGTAATCATTCGTCCTTGAAAAAGGAATCCCATTTCTTTTTCCAATCTTCCTTGGTGATGGGTTTTTCCTCCATCTTGAAAAAAACTTGCTTGGGTCGGAAATAATCGCAGAAGTTACCCTTTTCCTTATATCTTACCCATTCTGCCTCCGGTTCCTTGCATTTATGATAAGCTACCTTATCATAAAAGTTACAATTGAAACAGCAGCGTAAATCGGAATCGCATTGCGGGCAGACATCTTTTCTTTGAATTTTTTCTGTTACCTCCACGGTTTGTCCGCATTTCCAGCAAATCATAGATTCTGTCCCCTAAAAAGAGTACAAGGATTCGAGTGGAAGATGACTTTTTGCATCCTTAAATTCAAACCCACTTGATTCCTTGAATCCTTGACCACTTGAACCTTTAAAATAAATAACTCATTCGAATATGAACTTTACCTCTTCCTTAATCTTTATTCTCTCCCGAACTTAAATATGCTTCGATAAACTGATCTATCTCCCCATCCATCACTGCCTGAACATCTCCGGTCTCCGCATTGGTGCGGTGATCTTTAACCATGGTGTAGGGATGAAACACGTAAGACCGGATCTGGCTGCCCCATTCGATCTTCTTCTTCTGACTTTCCAGTTTCTCCAATTTCCTTTCCTCTTCCTCCTTGTAAAGCTGATATAACCTGGCTTTCAAAACCTTCAGGGCATTCTCTTTATTTCTTAACTGCGAGCGCTCGGATTGGCATTGGACTACGATTCCAGTGGGCATGTGGGTGATCCGCACTGCGGATGAGACTTTGTTAACATGCTGTCCCCCGGCTCCGGAAGCCCGAAACGTCTCGATTCTTATGTCATCGTCCTTTATCTCCACCGTGATATTGTCTTCGATCTCCGGATACACGAACACCGAGGCAAAGGAGGTATGCCTTCTCTGGTTGGCATCGAAAGGGGAGATGCGAACCAGCCGATGAACCCCGCTTTCACCCTTCAGATAGCCATAAGCGTATTCGCCGGTTATCTCCAGCGTGACGCTTTTAATCCCGGCTTCCTCCCCCGCCAGAAAATCGATGATTTCGTATTTGAAGCCCTTTCTCTCTACCCAACGGGTGTACATGCGGAGAAGCATCTGCGCCCAGTCCTGCGATTCGGTTCCGCCCGCTCCGGAATGAATGGCTAATAAAGCATTTTTGGCATCATCCTCCCCGGAGAGAACCGTCTGAAATTCGAAAGCATCCAGCTTCTTCTTCAATTCCAAAAGATCAGCATTGACCTCCTCCGCTGCCTGAGCATCCTTTTCCTCCTCTGCCATATTTTTAAGCAGGGAGACTTCTTCTGCCTCTTGGTGGAGTTTTTGCCATCTTTCGGACCACTTCTTAAGTTCGCTGATCTTCTTTAATACGAGCTGGGCTTTTTGGGAATCGTTCCAGAAACCTGGTTCTGCCGATAATTTTTCCAATTGCCTGATCTTATTCTCTTTTCCCTCTAGATCAAAGATACACTCTTAGTTTACCCAACTTCTCCTTTATATTATCGATGGTAATATCCAATTCGGCTGACATGCTATTCTCCTTTTATTCAGATAGAAAGATAAATTAACCTATCCAAGATAGATTTCAAATATAAATCCTTATCGGATAAAGTCAACTTTTTTATGATGGGAATTTTTTTTCTGCAGCTTGAAAACCATGTGCTCTTTTATAAACTACGGTAGTTCCATTCGGAAATTTAACACATCATGCCTGAAATATCTTGGCTTGACATATAGCCGGATACTCTTCGGATGCAACTCCGAGATCTGGATTTTCATCTTATCTATGTAGATCTTTTTTGATTGACAACATTTTGGGTTTATCATATTTTGCGTGCACCAAACCAGAGGAGGTAGATATGTCCGATTTTACCAAACATCACACCAGTAATAAAATATTCTGGGGGTTAGTGCTAATTGTACTTGGCGGGTTGATTCTGCTTCGCAATTTCGGATATTTGGAATACGATATCGTCCGTTTTTGGCCGGTTCTTTTGATCCTATGGGGAATTAAGAAGCTGATTTATTAGGGCGATCTTTAGATAAAGGGGGTTTTTGTAACTTTCATCAGAAATAAGTTCAAGAGATTAAAAGTTCACAAGTTCAAATCCATTCCTTTTTGGGGGGCGATAGAGCTTATTGACCATGAAGACAACTGTACCAGAAGAAACCTTGAAGATGTTCGTTTTCTTTTCGGATATCCTGAACCGGAGGATGATCAATTCCGAAGGGAAGATAATCGGTAAGGTAGCAGATTTAAGGGTGGGTCTGGGGGAGCTTTTTCCTCCCGTAGTTTCAATTCGTATCCGGCAAAAAAGGAAAGAGAAGTTCGTCTTTTTTCCCTGGGAGGCTGTGGAAAGCATCAATGGCCATGTGATCAGCTTGAAACCGGGCGCGGAAAACCAGATTACTGAAAAACCAACCGAGACGCTTGATCATACCAGGGCTAAAGGGGAGGAGATCCTGCTCCGAGACGAGATTCTGGATAAACAGGTGGTCGATACTTATGGCGCTAAAGTAGAGAGGGTCAATGACCTTCATCTTTTGCTGGCAGAGGGACAATTGAGATTAGTGCACGTCGATTTCGGAGTCAGGGGAATATTCCGCAGATTGGGCTGGGTCAAGTATGTGGACGTTTTCACCAACTGGCTTTTTGCTTATCAGATTCCCAATAAACTTCTATCCTGGAAATACATCCAGCCCTTATCGCACGATCCCTACAAGCAGGCTTTGAAGCTCAATGTCACCCACCGCACCCTCTCCGAGATTCACCCCTCCGATTTAGCCGATATTTTGGAGGATCTGGATCGGCACAAAAGATCTTATGTATTTGACGCACTGGACGTCGAAGCTCAGGCAGATGCACTGGAGGAGGTGGATGACCAGACCAGGGTTTCGCTTATCGAGAATCTTTCCGAGGAACGCGCCTCCGACATCATCGAAGAGATGGAGCCGGACGAGGCGGTTGATCTTTTGCAGGACCTGCCCGAAGAAAAGAAACGGGATTTGATCGAAGGGCTGGAAGATGATAAAAGAGAGGAGTTGGAGGAGCTCTTGGCTTTTGAAGAAGGGACCGCTGGCAGCATCATGACCCCTAATTATATTTATTGTTTGCAAACCGATAGCGTAGGAAAGGCACTGGAGATATTCCGAGGTTCAGATAAACCTTTAGACAGCGTCTCCTACATCTATGTGATTGACGAGAAAGAGAAGCTTCTGGGGGTGATAACTCTGCGTGACTTGATCTTGCGTCCATCCGATTCAACCGTTGCCAGCTTTATGAAAATAGACATAATCAAGTTAAAAGTCGATGATTCGGTAAAAACAGCAGCGGAGATATTCAAAAAGTATAAATTTCTGTCTATCCCGGTAGTTGACGAAAACGAGGCGATGAAGGGGATCATAACGCTTATCGATGGAGTAGAGGCAATCTTCCCTGAATTCGGCGAATAAATCCCTCGATCTCATTCTTAATGTCCTGCTCTTTTTTATTCAGAGGCGGAAAAAAGAGGGTAGGCTCAGAAATTGCTTTTTTCTAAAATGGCAAAAGGTCTTTTTTCCAAATCTCGCTGGAAAACCTGGCTTATCTTTTTGGCAGTGATAGGTCCGGGGATAATAACGTCCAATGTAGACAATGATGCCGGCGGGATCACCACCTATTCCCTCGCCGGAGCCAACTTCGGCTATACACTGATCTGGTCTTTGATTCCGATCACCCTGGCGTTGATAATTATTCAGGAGATGTCCGCCCGCATGGGGGTGGTTACCGGAAAAGGACTTTCCGATTTGATCCGGGAGCATTTTGGCGTAAGAATAACATTCTACCTTCTGATGGTTTTGATATTCACCAATCTGGGAAACACCATTGCCGAATTTGCCGGGATAGCCGCCAGCCTGGAGATCTTTAACGTCTCCAAGTATCTCTCCGTCCCGTTGGGAGCTATTTTCGTCTGGATTTTGGTGTTGAAGGGAAACTACAAGTCGGTGGAAAAGGTTTTCTTGGGTGCTTGCGTTTTTTACCTCACCTATATCATATCCGGCCTTTTAGCCAAGCCGGACTGGAATGAGGTAAAGACCGGCATCTTGTCACCCGAGCTGAAATTCACCGCGGTGAGTTTCGGAATGCTGGTGGGAGTGATCGGTACCACCATTGCCCCCTGGATGCAGTTCTATCTCCAATCGGCGGTGGTGGAGAAAAACATCAAACTGAAAAACTACAAATACTCCCGGGCGGACGTGATCTCCGGCAGTTTCATAGTGAACATCGTGGCGCTTTTCATTATAGTCGCCTGTGCCGCCACTTTGTTCCAAACGGGGATCAGAATCGAAACCGCCAAGGATGCCGCTTTGGCATTGGCGCCTTTAGCAGGAAAGTATTGTTCTTATCTTTTTGCCTTTGGACTGTTGAATGCTTCCCTGTTCGCCGCATCCATACTTCCTCTTTCCACAGCTTATGTGGTATGCGAGGGGATGGGCTGGGAGGAGGGGGTGGATAAGAAGTTCTCAGAAGCCCCCATGTTTTACGGCTTATATTCTCTTTTGATATTTTTTGGTGCAGCAGTGGTGCTTTGGCCCGGTCTCCCTCTGATCTCCATCATGTTCATCTCTCAGGTAATAAACGGAGTAGTGCTTCCGGTGATTCTGATCTTCATGCTTATCCTTATCAACAACAAGAAAATCATGGGTGAGCATACCAACGGTAAGGGTTTCAATATACTAGCTTGGTTAACCGTGGTAATTTTAATCTTACTCAGCATCACCCTGTCACTTTTGATGCTGAAAATCATATAGCTATTTTGAATTCAGACAAGCTCATTTGCCAATCATGACCAATATCACAAATCCCTTTCTTTTTCCGTATACCAGAAGCGAGGCTTAAGATTCATTTCATCCTGGGAATTTCTGAGATAATCCAGTTTCAGTAAAAAGAAAATGCCCTTTCCCCATACCACAAAGTTTCTGGCAAACATAAGAATCAGATACGTGGTTATCCTCACTCTGCTATTGGCTCTTATCCTTTTTTTGACTTCATTTTTTGGGATAAGAAAAAACAAATACAACATGCTAAGGGTGATGGAGAGGGAGGGAACCGCCCTGCTGGAAAGCCTGATCCTGGCGAGCCAGAATACGGTCCGGGCCAACGCTTTGGTAGAGAAGCTGGTAGGGGAGAGGCTTAGAGACATCGCCAATCTGGTGAACCAAATGGAGGAAGACGGGGTTTTGAATAACGCTAAACTGGAGAATCTCGCCGAAGAGAACGATCTTTTTAGGATCGATATCTTAGACCAAAAAGCGGATGTCCTGTCCAGCAGTCATCCAAGGGATGAGACCATATATCTGGATTCGACCGGCTCCGTGATCAGCTATATTAAGGACGTCCTGGATGGAAACGAAAAAGAGGTGGTTTTTGGGATTGAGGCAAAAAACCTTCTGGCTGAGAAAAACTATGCTGCGGCAGTGAGAAGATATAACCACCAGGGAGCGGTGGTGGTGGTCGCCTCACCTGCATATATGGACAACTTTAAAAGGGATATTGGCATCGGATACCTCATCCAGAGGATCAGCCAGGAAAGCGGGATTGAGTACATCGTTCTGCAATCGATCGATGGGATAGTCTTAGCCTCCAAGAAAGTCGAAAAGATGTTGAAAATAGGACAGGAACCTTTTCTGCAAAGCACATTGGCAGAAGGTGTGGCAAAAAGCAGAATCACCTCATTTGATGGCAAAGACGTTTTGGAGGTGGTAAAAGCCTTCCAATCGGAGGAGATACCTTCGGGTATTTTCCGCATCGGACTCTCCCTGGATGGATACAGAAAAGTGGCTTCCAGCTACCAGAAGCAGATGCTGCTATTTTCGGTTATCCTCTTTTTCCTTGGCCTGCTGATCATCGGAGTCGTGATAATCAATCAAAACTACTTCGTTTTGGACAGATCGTATAAGGAGATAAAGACTCTTACCGGAAACGTGCTCGAGGCCATGCACAGCGCAGTGGTAGCGGTGGACGAGAAGGAGAAGATAATCATGCTGAACCGGTTGGCAGAGGAATTATTTGGGATCAAGAGGAACCATACCCTTAACCAAAAGTACGATTCGATCTTCCCGGATGACCCCTGTCTTATAAAGCAGACCATGGAAAAAAAACGTGCCAGCCAAGACATGGAAACCACTTTCAAGACTCCTTCCGGAAGTAGCAGGAATCTGCTAATCGGAAGCTCGTGTTTGTTCGATGAACAGAATCAGTTCCGGGGAGCGGTGGCGGTGATACACGACGTCACCGAGCTCAAAAAATACGAGGAGGAGGCCAAGAGGGCAGAACGGCTTTCAGCTCTGGGAAATCTTGCTGCTGGCGTGGCCCACGAGATCAGAAACCCGTTGAACGCCATTTCCATAACGGTACAGAGATTAAGATCTGAATTCGAACCCCGAAAGGACCGGGAGGAATATTTATCTTTCATCCAAACGGTTTTGAACGAGATCAAAAGATTGGACAATATCATCAATCAATTCTTAAGCCTGGCCAAAGCACAGAAGTTGACTTTGGTTTCCTCCGATATGAACAAATTTATGAATGAAGTGATCAGCTTAGTCGAAATGGATGCAAGGGATAAGAATGTTCGGGTGGTAAAAACAATGGATAGACTTCCCCAGCTAAGAATCGATCCGAATGAGATGAAGAAAGCTCTTCTCAATATAATGCTGAACGGAGTTCAAGCCATGCCGGAAGGTGGGGAATTACAGGTACAATCGCACATAGATGATTCAAAAGGAGACGTGATTATCAGAATAACGGATTCCGGAGTAGGCATATCCAAAGAGAATCTCTCTACCATATTCCAACCTTATTTTTCCACCAAAGAGAAAGGGACAGGCATCGGGTTGTCCATAGCCTACCGTATCATCTCGGATCATAAGGGCAAAATTGAGGTGGAAAGCGAAGTTGGAAAGGGAACGACTTTCATAATCACATTACCTATAATATAATTTATAAAGCCATGGTGTAATTTCACGGTGTCGATAAACAGCTTGACCTGGCTGTTTATTCGGTTTAGTAAAGTTAAATATATTAATCAATCATTCGTTATAAAGGTAAAGAGAGAATTATGACACTATATAGAATATTAATTGTGGACGATGAGGAAGCACAAAGGAAGCAGTTGGCCGGTTTTCTGGAAAAGCAGGGTTTTAGCGTTGCTACAGCCGAATCCGGTCAAATGGCCATTGAAATATCTCAAAGCCAATACTATGAAGTAGCCCTGCTGGATTTGAAGATGCCCGGTATGGATGGGCTTGAGCTCTTGAGGAGACTTAAAGAATTAAACCCGGAAATACAGGTTATCATGATGACCGCTTACGGAACTGTTGAAACTGCAGTCGAAGCCATGAAACATGGAGCGTATCATTATGTTAACAAACCGATTAACCTCGACGAATTAAAGTTAAACATCAATAAAGCCCTGGAGAAATATCATCTTTTACAGGAGAATAGATATCTTAAAGAGGAACTGAAAAGCAAATTTCAAGACCTGGAGATAATAGGAAACAGCAAGGGTATGAAAGAAGTGTTGAGCACCGTTTCCCGGGTGGCTAAGACGAAATCGACTGTTTTGATACGAGGGGAAAGCGGGACCGGAAAGGAGATGGTAGCCCGGGCAATTTATGCTTTAAGCGATCGGGGAGATAAGAGATTCGTTGCGGTCTCCTGTGCGGCATTGCCTGAGACTCTTTTTGAGGCAGAGCTGTTCGGTCATGAGAAAGGCGCTTTCACTGGTGCCGCAAAAAGAAAAGAGGGGAGATTTGAATTAGCCGATGGTGGTACTCTCTTCTTGGACGAAGTGGGAGATATACCTTTAGAGACGCAGGTTAAACTCCTGCGTGTTCTGGAATCACAGGAATTCGTAAGATTGGGAGGCAAGGAGACGTTAAAGGTAGACGTGCGGATAATCTCTGCCACCAATCAGGATTTGGAAAAAAAGATCAAAGAAAAAAGTTTCAGAGAGGATTTATATTACCGTCTTAATGTGATATCTCTTTTCATCCCTCCATTGAGAGATAGGAAAGAGGACATTCTGCTTCTGGCGGATCATTTTATCCGGAAAGCCAACCTGAAATGCGGAAGAAAGGTTAAGGGGATCACCCCGGAGGTGAAGGATATAATCTTAAGTTATGACTGGCCCGGGAACGTGAGGGAGCTGGAGAATGTGATAGAGAGGGGAGTGGTGCTCTCGCGTACAAACGTGATAGATAAAAGCGATCTGCCGTATTTCGGTCTGATTAAATCCCAAGAAATGCCTACTCCTTCTTTAATATTATCCTTAAAAGAAATGGAAAAAAATCACATACTGAAGACATTATTGAAAACCGATTGGAATTTGAACCAGAGCGCTGAGCTATTGGGAATTCACAGAAATACGCTTCGTTTGAAGATGAGGGAATATGGGATAGAGAAGTCAACAGATGCGTCAACGGATTAAACGGATACAACGGATTAAGTAAGAATGGATCCTATAATCCTCCTTTTCTTTTTGAAGAGAGTTTCAAGATTAGAGGTAACACATATATAACCAGTAAAGGAGTGTTTATGGAAAAGATGGTAGCCATATGCGGATTGACCTGTTCCGAATGTCCAGCGTTCCTAGCTACCCAGAAGAACGATGACCAGGAGAGAAGAAAGGTTGCGGAAACATGGTCGAAAGATTACAAGGTAGATTTGAAGCCTGAAGACATCAATTGCCTGGGATGCATCGTTGATACGGAAAAGCTTTTTAATTACTGTAAGGTTTGTGAAATAAGGAAATGCGGAAAAGAGAAGAAGGTTGAAAACTGTGCCTATTGCACCGAATATGCCTGCGACAAGCTATCCGATTTCTTTAAGATCGCTCCAATTGCCAAAACTAATTTGGAGGAAATAAGAAATAATCGGTGATTAATCTGCTACACTATGTTCTGTGATCCGTGGGCTAAAGCCCTAAAGAAGCGGGGAGGGAGTTGGCTTCTTTCCACGACCTAAAGGTCGTGGCAATAAATTGGGACAGCTAATATACCTTAAACTTATGTTACCGTCCCCTAGCTTCTTTAGTTGCTTGATTTATCAAGCTGCGGGATGGGGTTTGAATTTGTTTATTGGTCTGTGATACTACAAACGAGGAATAACATCACCTGTTAAGTTATAATATTCCTTATGTAGATTGCAGGTCAAGCACGAATGAACCGGAAACGCTAAGACGAAATCCCCGACTTCAATCTCTTCGAAAAGTCTCTCATCCACCGAAACAATACCATGCTCTTGTGACACCGATATTACCTGTGCATTCCTGTAAATTGGACCAAAGGTGCAATTCTGTAAAGAGGTCAAGTAACCGAATATTTTCCTGCCATTTTCATCAAGGATATAGGTATTTGAGAAGTGGACTGCTCCTCCGTACATAACTATTTGGTTCCGATCTTTATATTTCCCCACAACCGGACAGGCGACTGCAACCGCCATCTCGTTTTTGTTACAGGAGCCAAGTTTTTCCTGCATTAAATCGTAGAATACGAAGTTACCCGGTCTGATTTCGTCTACACCGGTGAAATCATCAGCCAGACTGCAAGTCGGAGTATCACCAACCGAGATTTCGCAAGTTTCAAATTCTCTTTCTTTCAAATACTCTTTTACCGCAACCATTCTAGAAACGGTTTCTCTATGAATCTGCCGGATTTCTTCTTTCGATCTTGCCCGGTAACTGTGTCCGGCATGGGTTAGCAATCCACGAAGATCGAGTTGGTGAGAGTATTTTATCTTTTCGGCAAGAGAGTACACGGTTTCAAAATTATCCCACCGCACGCCTGTTCTTTTAAATCCGGTATCGATTTTTATCCATATTCCCACTTGATGTTTGAGATTTTGATCCAGAACAGACAAAAACTGCTCTGAATCGACAAGTAAATTTAGCTTGATTTTGCTCGTCAGCACATTAATTTTATCTATCTCCAGGGTATTGGCAATAAAGGCAACCGTAATATCGTTCCATCCATGTTTGGCAAAATACAAAGCCATATCCAGAGACGAGACTGCAATAGAAGCAACTCCAAAATCCTTGAACCAATTTCCGATCTCCGCGGATTGGTGCGTTTTGAAATGTGGTCTGAATCTAACACCAGATGTTTTGGCTTTATTAGTCATCATCTTTATGTTCTGAAGAACCTTTTTCTTGTCAATTATCAAAGTTGGCTTGGAAATTCCAAGAGACTTCAAGAGCTTATTTCTTTCAGTCATGGTATTCGGCTCCAGTATCG